>JAUVJB010000214.1 GCA_030592465.1 Bacteroidota bacterium
TATCAGTAATTTAATTATACCTGTTTTTATTACTATAAACATGTCAGGTCTTTTTGGAGTAGTCTCAACATTACAATTTCACAAACTAATTTTAATCGTCAATCCGTTCAATTTTAGCACCAATATTGTTAAGTCGTTTATCAATAAACTGATAGCCACGATCAATTTGTTCAATGTTGTGAATAGTGCTTATTCCTTTTGCAGACATAGCAGCAATTAAAAGAGCAACACCGGCTCTAATATCGGGTGATATTAAAGTTGTTCCTTTTAAATAGTGTTGCTTATCTAAACCAATAACGGTGGCTCTATGCGGGTCGCATAAAATTATCTGTGCACCCATATCAATAAGTTTGTCAACAAAGAAAAGTCGGCTTTCAAACATTTTTTGATGAATTAACACACTGCCTTTTGCTTGAGTGGCAACTACAAGAATAACGCTTAAAAGGTCAGGGGTTAAGCCAGGCCAAGGAGCATCGTCAATAGTCATTATTGAACCGTCAATAAACGTTTCAATCTCGTAGTGGTCTTGTGTGGGAACAAAAATATCGTCATTAATTTTTTCGAATTTAATACCTAATCGTTTAAAAGCTTGTGGGATAACACCAAGGTTTTCATAAGAAACATTTTTAATGGTAATTTCAGATGAAGTCATTGCTGCTAATCCAATAAAACTGCCAATTTCAATCATGTCAGGCAATACAGAATGTTCGCACCCCGACAGGTAATCAACACCTTCAATAGTTAATAAGTTAGATGAGATGCCTGAAATTTTGGCTCCCATTCGGTTTAGCATTTTACATAATTGTTGTATGTATGGTTCGCAAGCTGCATTATATATTTGTGTTGTGCCTTTTGATAAAACAGCAGCCATAATAATATTAGCGGTTCCTGTAACTGATGCCTCATCAAGCAGCATATATGTGCCTTTGAGTTTATCTGCTTGTATGGTGTAAAATTTTTTATCTGTATTGTATTCAAACTTAGCACCCAGTTTCTGAAAGCCTAAAAAATGTGTATCTAATCGTCGTCTGCCAATTTTATCGCCTCCGGGTTTTGGTATATATGCTTTACCAAAGCGTGCTATTAACGGTCCGATTGTCATTACTGAACCACGGAGCGATGAACTTTTTTTTACATATTCGTTTGAATGTAAGTAATCGAGATCAATGTTTTTTGCTTGAAATTCATAATCTGTTTTGTTCAATTTTGAAACAGAAACTCCTAATCCGATTAATAATTCAATTAACCTGTTTACATCTCTAATATCAGGAATGTTTTTTATTGTAATTTTTTCAGGAGTTAATAATGTAGCACAAATAATTTGAAGTGCTTCATTTTTAGCTCCTTGAGGTGTAATTGCTCCTTTTAATTTATGACCGCCTTCAACACGAAAAATACTCATCTGTATATTTTTTTAATTTGATTAAAAAAATATGAATATATAAAAAAATATATATAAATAAATCAAAATGGATAAATTTTTATACAATTTTTGGCATCTTCCATATTTACCCTATGAAATATTTCCCAAATGAAATGTTTACCAAATGAAATGCAAAGCATATTTCATAATGGCGAAGCAATTTTGTAAGGCAAAATTATTTCACAGGGTAAACTACTTTTTGCTTATTTTGAAAAATGCCCAATTTTTATTAACTAATTTATTTTTTAATATTTCTTTTTACTCTTCTTGTTCTTGTTGAGATTTCTCTTGTGGAATTAAGGTGTAATGTTTTGTCTATTTTAAGTTTACCGTTTGATAATTTTTCTAAATCGTTTAAAATTATTTCATCGGTTACAGCATCTCTATTCCATTTTAAATAGAGATATTTCATATGATTTGCGATTATTAAAATCAGATTTTCCCTTTTTGTTTCATCTTCTGTTTCAATAGCTTGTTGAATAAAAAGATTAATGTTTTTACCGTAGTGTTTCTATTATAAATTATTGGTTTTGTAAGGTATTCTATTTGGTTTTTTATTCAAATCTTTTTTTTCAGGTAAAGGGTAAGGAGAATCAATATCTAATTTAAAATCAGACATTATTGCAAGGTGGTCCCATAGTTTGTGATTAAAGTCAGGTATGTCACGGAGGTGAGTTTTTTTATTCCCTAATATTGTGATTATTGCGTTTGCAATTTTGTTTCTTTCGGTTTTATCCTTAATGCTTAAAGCATGCTCTACCATTTTTTGGATGTTTCTGCCATATTCAGGTAAAATGAGCTTGGTACGTGTTGTGTTATAATCCATATTTTTTTATATAAATTTTTTTACAAAAATAGTCTTTTTAATTAATAATGCAAAAGAGATTTTTTAAAACAATTTATTCGTGAAAATAAATACGTTTTACTCTATTTGAAATACTTGTTAAAATTTCGTAAGGTATTGTGTTTAACTGTTTTGCCAGCTCTGTTATTGGATAATCATTGCCAAAAAATATTACCTCATCACCCTCGTTAGCGTTAATGTTTGTAATATCAATCATACATATATCCATACAGATATTGCCAATAACAGGTGCAAATTGATTGTTAATTAAAACTTTACCAACGCCATTGCTAAGTTGTCGACTTAGCCCGTCGGCGTAACCAATTGGCACTGTAGCAATTTTTGAATCTTTATTGATTTTCCCTTTTCTGCCGTAGCCGATTGTTTCTGTTTTTTTAACAGTTTTAATTTGTGCAATTCTGCTTTTTAAGGTACTTACGTTGAATAGTTTATTCTGATTAGAAGGGCTGACACCATATAATCCTATACCAAGTCGCACCATGTCGTATTGGTTTTGAGGGAAACGTTCAATGCCCGATGAATTTAAAATATGACGCAGGATAGTATAGTTAAATGTTTTCATGATTTTTGAGCTCATTATTTCAAAAGCTTCAAATTGTTGTTGCGTAAATTTGTCATGTATTTTTTCATCGCTCGCTGCAAGGTGTGAAAATATTGATTTAATTTTTAAATTATTATATATTTTTAAATCAGCAATCAGCTCATCAATATCATTATTTTCGAAGCCGGAACGGTGCATGCCTGTATCTAATTTAATATGAATTGGATATGTTTTATTATTATTTTCAATGAGTGCATCATGAAAAACATGTAGCGTTCTAAAATTGTATATTTCAGGTTCAAGATTATATTCAATCATTAAATCGAAACTCTGAATTTCCGGAGTCAGAATTACTATTGGCAATGAAATTTGATTTTTTCGTAGTTCAATGCCTTCGTCAGTATATGCAACAGCAAGATAATCAACATTTTGATATTGAAGCAAATTAGCAATTTCATAAGTGCCGCTGCCATACGAAAAGGCTTTTACCATTGCCATTATTTTGGTTTCAGGTCTTAATTTTGATTTAAAAAAATTCAAATTTTGTTCAATCGCATTTAGGTTTATTTCTAAGACTGTTCGGTGTACTTTTTTTTCTAATAAATTTGAGATTTTTTCAAATTGAAATTTTCTGGAACCTTTTAATAATATATTTGAGTTAACAAATTGATTTTTTGAATAATTAATTAAAAAATCTTCTGTTGAATTAAAAAAGTGTTTCTTAAGATTAAAATAGTTTGAATTGCGAGAAATAGTTTGACCTATCCCGATTATTTCGTCAATATTCTTTTTACTTACAAGTTCGGCAACTTTTTTATATAATTCTTTTTCATAAAAGCTACTTTGTAATATATCTGATAAGATTAAAACATTTTTATTATTTTGTTTTTGATGATTAAGAAAATCTAATGCAATGGTTAATGATTGAATATCTGAATTATAGCTGTCGTTTATAATGCTGCAATGGTTTATTCCCTGCTTAAGTTCTAATCGCATTGCAACAGGCAACAGCAACTGCATTTGTCCAAAAATATAGTTATTATCAAAGTTCAACAACAGCATTAACAACCATACGTGAATTGCGTTTTCAATAGATGCATCATCAATAAAAGGGATTTTAATCAGAATATCATCGGGATTATTTCTGTATTTGGCTGATATTAATGTATGATTATTTTTTTTATCAATATTAGTTATTTGTAAATCAGCCTTTTGCTTGGTTGACCATGTTACGAACTGTTTGTTTGTAAAATTAGTGTTTGTCTTAAATTGAACATCAATCAGTTTATAGTCTTTTCTGTAAATTATTGTATTACAGTTGTAAAACAATTTTATTTTTTCTTTTATTTTTTGATTTAAGTCGATAAAATTTTCTTGATTAGCATCACCAATATTTGTAAAAATACCTATTGTAGGATTTATTACCGGCTGAATTTTTTCCATTTCTCGTGGTTCGGAAATGCCTGCTTCAAAAATTGCGAAATTACACGATTTGTCTAACAACCAAACAGATAATGGCACACCAACTTGTGAGTTATAACTTTTAGGACTGCGTATAATTTTTTTATCGTTGTGTAAAATTTGAAACAACCACTCTTTTATTATGGTTTTCCCGTTACTGCCAGTGATACCTACAACAGGAATATTAAATTGATTTCTATGAAAAGCAGTTAATTGTTGTAAAGCGGTTAAAGTATTTTTGACAAGAATAAAATTAGCAGTTTTGTATTTTTTATAATTTTTAGGTAATGTGCTTACCACAAAATTTTGCACCTTGTTTTTATACAAGTCATCAATAAAATTGTGACCGTTATTATTTTTACCAATAATTGCAAAAAATAAAGAATCGGGTGCTGATATAATATTTCTACTATCAATTAACAGGTATTTTATTAACGATTGTTTGCCAAAGAATTGACCTTTAACAATATTTGATATGTCTTTTGTATTATAGATTGACATTTTTGAGTAAGATAAAAGACAAATATAATAAGTTTAATGTTTAATGTTCAAAGTTTAATGTTCAAAGTTTAAAAAACCTGTCAGAGTGCGAAGCTCCTGACAGAGTTTGATGTTTAAAGTTTAATGTTTGAGACTACTTTGAAAAGCCGATAAGCGGTTAATCTTATAATCCGTCAGCTGACGGACTAAAAGCTAAAAATCTGTACGTCAGCCTATTACAAAACCGATAGTCGACTAATTTACTCACTCAGTACCTCAAAATAAAATTTAGCCGTATTATACAGCAATTCCGCAAGATAATATAACAATCCTAAATCCTTTGTATATAAAGGATATTATAAAAGTTGCAAAAAAATATTTTTCGTGCTATTTTTGTAAAATAAATTGA
>JAUVJB010000227.1 GCA_030592465.1 Bacteroidota bacterium
AAAATTTTAGTTGTGCTGTCATTTCGATCCGCCAGCTGGCGGAGAAGAAATCTCATTCAACTTATATACACTATGTTATGAGATTTCTCCTTTTAGTCGAAATGACAATATGGGCGTTTTCGTGCAATTACTAGATAGTTCAAGTAAATTAATATTGAGTCCATTCCGAAAAGACCTCGTATGTTTGTGCTAATAAAAAACGAACTACATAAACCACTGATAGTCATTATAATAGAAAACATGTCAGGTCTCTATAATTTAAAATTATAACTTTTTAGAGTGGATTCAATATTTATTTTTGTTTTTTTGTAAATTTGTATACTTTTAGCTTTAATTAAAATAGCCAAAGCGTTGTGAATTGTAAAGCCATGATTTGTAATTCTTAATTTCTAATTCGTAATTATTACCATGTTTAAATTTAAAAAGATATTATATTTAATTGTATTGTTGATATCTGTTTCATCTTGTACTCAGTATAAAAAAATTGTTTATTTGCAACATAAAGAAAACGAGGTTAATCAAGATACACTACAAGAAAGTGATTTTTTCATCAAAAAAAATATTGATTACAGAATTCAAAAAAATGATATTTTGTATGTTAAGGTATTAAATCCGGATAGAAATAATTTCGCATTATTTAATCAGGAAAGTTCTTCTGTAAATAGATTACAGAATGAAGTCAGCTTGTATTTAGAAGGTTATAAAGTTGATGAGCATGGAGAGATTGCTATGCCTGTTATAGGTAAAGTAAAAGTGTCGGGAATGACAATTCAAGAAATTCAAGATAAAATACAGAAGTTAGTCGATGGATACTTAAATAATTCAACGGTTATTGTTAAATTAATTAGTTTTAAAATTACATTAATTGGTGAAATTTCGCGACCCGGAGTTTATAATATTTATAAAAACAAAATTACAGTTTTGCAAGCTATTGGCAAAGCAGGGGATATGACAGATTATGGCGATAGGAAGAATATTCTTGTTGTACGTTCAGACGATACAGGAACAAAAACATATAAAATTGATTTAACAAATATAGAGATACTATCATCAGAGGCATATTATTTAATGCCCGGAGATATTGTGTATGTTCAACCTATAAAAGCAAAAACATTTAGGACAAATATACCGACTTATTCATTGTTTTTATCTATTCTTACCACATTTGTGCTGTTATTAAATTATATTAAATATTAGATATGGATAGTAGTCAAGAAAATTTTTATCAAGAAGAAAACATTGATATTAAAAAGTATATATTCAAAATTTTATCAAATTGGTATTGGTTTGCTATTTCTGTTTTTATAGCATTATCAATAGCATATCTAATAAACAGATATACAAACCCTGTTTATAGTGTAAGCACAACAATACTTGTAAAAGACAACTCGAATAATTCATATTACAACAACAATGATTTAATATCCGGTCTTGATTTATTTAGACAAGGCAAGAATATCCAAAATGAAATAGGTATTTTACATTCATACGACCTTGCTCAAAAAACCTTAAAAGAATTAGATTTTAATGTGTCTTATTTTGGTGTTGGAACAATAAGAGAACCCGAATTATATTATACACGTTTAATAGTTAATTTTGATACAACAAAATATCAATCTTCAAATTTACCTGTTTATATTACTATTTTATCAGTAAATAAATATAGATTAGAAATAGACGGCAATGTTGATGTAGATACAGTAATGAATTTTGGAGACCAATTTAGGAACGATTATTTTGATTTTAATGTAACAATAAGAGACAAGGAACATTTTGACATAAATAAAGATTATCAAAAGTATTATTTTGTAGTTAGAAATTTTGTTCAACTTACTAATGAATATAGAAGCAAGGTAAATATAGATTTGTTAGATGAAGAAGGAACAATCCTGAAATTAACAATTCAAGGTAATGTTCCACAGAAAGAAGTTGATTATTTGAACAAATTAACCGAGGTGTATGTTAGTTCCGGATTAGAAGAAAAAAATAAGACAGCTGAGAACACTATTGCCTTTATTGATAAACAAATACATAGTATAGTTGATTCTTTGAGTATAGCCGAAAACAATCTTCAAAATTTCAGGCTAAACAACAAAATAATTAATATTGATAAAGAAAGTAATGCTCTATTTACTAAATTTGAACAATTACAAACACAAAAATCGTTAATAAATATACATTTAAAATATTATGAATATTTAAGTAAGTATGTAAACGATAAAAATAATTTTAATGATGTTATTGCACCGTCAGTTGTTGATATAAGCGACCCTTTATTAAGAACTCTCATTTTACAATTAAATAAATTATATACTGAGAAATCTACTTTGAAATATAGTACAAAAAAAGCAAATCCTGCATTAGATATAGTAAACATTAAAATTAAAAATGCTCAAAATTCATTAATAGAAAATATTAAAAACCTTATAAAAACCACTAAAATATCTTTAGATGATATAAATGACAGGATAGTTGAGGTAAATAGTAAGATTGCAAAATTACCTGCCAATGAAAGACGATTAATAAATATTCAGCGTAAATTTAATTTGAACGATAATATTTACACTTATTTATTAGAGAAACGGGCAGAAACAGGAATAATGAAAGCTTCAAATATTTCAGATGTTCAAATTGTTGATAAAGCACGTCGAGAAAATGCTTATTTAGTATCACCAAAACGTTCATTTAATTATACTCTGGCATTAATTCTCGGATTAATACTTCCTTTTCTCTTAATTTTATTAATTGATTATTTTAATGATAAGATTGTAGATAAAAAAGATGTTGAAGATAACACAAAAGCACCGATTCTTGGAATGGTAGGACATAATAATAAAGCAACAGAGCTTGTTGTTATTGACAATCCCAAATCAGGTATTTCAGAATCATTCCGAACAATTAAAACTAATTTACAATATTTATTGGTAGATGCTAAATCGAAAGTTATTTCTGTTACATCAACTCTTAGTGGCGAAGGTAAAACTTTTTGTGCCATTAATTTAGCATCAATAATTGCAATGACTAATAAAAAAACATTATTAGTTGGTTTAGACCTTAGAAAACCTAAAATTCATAAAGATTTTAATATTAATAACAATACTGGGATTAGTACTTATTTAATTAATAAAAACACAATTGATGAAATAATCTTAAAAACCGATATTGACAATCTTTATATTACACCTTCGGGTCCTGTTCCTCCTAATCCTGCACAACTTTTAGAGACAGATAGGTTGAGAAATTTTATTGAAAAGGTAAGAAATGATTTTGATTATGTAATTATAGATACTCCGCCTATTGCTTTAGTTTCAGATGCCTTAATTTTCTCGGAATATACTGATACAAATATCTTTGTGGTCAGACAAAATTATTCAAGCAAGAAAGTTCTTGATGTTATTAATGATATAAATAAAAAAAAGAATATTTCGCAGTTTAATGTTTTGATAAATGATGTTAAACTTGAAGGCTATTACGGGAAAAGATATGGCTACGGTTATGGCTATGGTTATGGCTACGGTTACGGTTATGGTTATGGAGCCGGCTATTATGACGATGATGAGATTGAGAAAAATTGGATTGAAAAACTGTTGAGATTTTTGAGAATCAGAAAGTAAATGTTTAATGTGAATATGTGAGGTTGTGAGGATGTGAAATTGTGAGGATGTGAAAATGTGAGGTTGTGAGAAATGTATAATTTAATAAAAGATGCTGGTAAAAACTTATGGTAGTGCAGTTCAGGGGATTAATGCAATAACAATTACTATTGAAGTAAATGTAACACAAGGAATAAATTTTTATCTCGTAGGTTTGCCTGACAGTGCTGTAAAAGAAAGCCAACAAAGAATAGATTCTGCTTTACGTACTAATGAATATAAAATGCCACATAGCAAAGTGGTAATAAATATGGCACCGGCTGACATTCGTAAAGAAGGCTCTGCTTATGATTTGCCTTTAGCAATAGGTATTTTAGCTGCTTCCGAACAAGTTCCATCTGAAGAAATCAGTAATTATATTATTATGGGAGAACTATCGTTAGATGGTAGTTTAAGACCAATAAAAGGTGTTTTGCCTATTGCAATTCAAACCCGTGAAGAAGGATTTAAAGGATTTATATTACCTAAACAAAATGCACGTGAGGCTGCTGTTGTTAACGATATTGATGTGTATGGCGTTGAAAACATTAAAGAAGTTGTTGATTTTTTTAATGGAAAGGCAAGCCTAAAACCTACTGTTGTTGACACTCGAAAAGAATTTTTTTCAAATGTTAATAAATCAGATTTAGATTTCTCAGATGTAAAAGGACAGGAAAATGTTAAGAGAGCATTGGAAATTTCTGCAGCAGGTGGTCATAACATAATTATGATAGGACCTCCCGGAGCAGGAAAAACAATGTTGGCAAAACGGCTTCCTGCAATATTACCGCCACTTACTTTGCGTGAAGCTTTAGAAACAACAAAAATACATTCGGTGGCAGGTAAAATTTCAAAAAATACCTCATTAACTACTAAACGTCCCTTTAGAGCTCCTCATCACACTATTTCTGATGTTGCTCTTGTTGGAGGAGGTCAATACCCTCAACCGGGCGAAATCTCATTAGCTCATAATGGTGTTCTTTTTCTCGACGAATTACCTGAGTTTAAACGTGCTGTTCTCGAAGTATTGCGTCAACCTATTGAAGATAGGTTTATTTCAATATCGCGTGCCAAATTTACTGTTGAATATCCTGCAAGTTTTATGCTTGTTGCTTCAATGAATCCATGCCCTTGCGGAAATTATAACAATCCCGACAAGGCATGTGTTTGTTCGCCCGGTGTGCGTCAAAAATATCTTAATAAAATATCCGGACCGTTATTAG
>JAUVJB010000266.1 GCA_030592465.1 Bacteroidota bacterium
AAAAGTTATAATTATATTAATAACTTATTTAATGAATTACAAGACAAAAAAAATATTTGGTTGATAGAAACAAAACAAATAAGTATTTTTGTAAAAATTTTATTTAACTTTTAATGAACAATAATGACATAGAAATAATGGCTCCTGTTGGTTCGTATGAATCATTAATGGCTGCTATTCATGCAGGTGCAAACTCAATATATTTTGGCATTGAGCAATTAAACATGCGGGCAAAATCGTCGAATAATTTTACTGTTAATGATTTAAAAGAGATTGTAAAAATATGTAATGACTCCGGCATTAAATCATACTTAACTGTAAATACAATTATTTATGACCACGATTTAATATTGATGCGAAAAGTTGTTGATGCTGCTAAAAATAGTCAGGTTACTGCTATTATCGCATCTGATTTGGCAGTGATACAATATGCTAATTCAATTGGGATTGAAGTTCATGCATCAACACAATTAAATGTGAGTAATATTGAAGCTTTAAAATTTTATTCAAAATTTTGCGATGTAATAGTAACTGCAAGGGAATTAAGTCTAAAACAAGTAGCTGCAATTACAAAACAAATTGAACAAGAACAAATTAAAGGACCTTCCGGCAATTTGGTAAGAGTTGAGATTTTTGTTCATGGTGCATTATGTATGGCTGTTTCAGGTAAATGTTATTTAAGTCTGCACGAAACAAATTCATCGGCAAATAGAGGTGCATGTTTACAAACTTGTAGAAAAGCATATATTGTAACCGAAAAAGAAACAGGCAATCAGCTTGAAATTGATAATGAGTATATAATGTCGCCAAAAGATTTATGTACTATCGGTTTTATTGATAAGATAATAGCCGCAGGAGTGAAGGTCTTTAAAATTGAAGGAAGAGCACGACCACCGGAGTATGTTAAGCGAGTTGTTGAGTGTTATAAAGAAGCTGCACAAGCTTATTATGATGGTACGTATTCGAAAGAAAAAATCCAAAAATGGGAAGAAAAATTACAAACTGTATTTAATAGAGGTTTTTGGGATGGCTATTATCTTGGTCGAAGACTTGGTGAGTGGAGCAATGAATATGGTTCAAGAGCAACTAAACGAAAAGTTTATCTTGCAAAAAGCACAAATTATTTTACAAAATTAAAGGTTGCAGAATTTAAAATGGAGACAGGCTCATTAAAGATTGGAGACGAAATTCTTATTACAGGTCCTACTACAGGTGTGATTGAAACCAAGGTGAAAGAAATTAGAGTTGACCTGAAAAATGTTAATGAAGCAAAAAAAGGTGAAAGTTTTTCAATGCCAATTGATACAATAGTCAGGCGTTCGGATAAACTTTATAAGGTTGTTGATACTGATTAGTAATGATACGAATAATTTTTCAAAGACAAAAATGTATTGGCTGCGGTTCATGTGTTGAGGCTGCTCCCGATAGATGGAAGATGAATAATATTGACGGAAAATCAATTTTAATTGATGCTAAAGGCAAAAAAGGTTTTTTTACTATTGAACTAACTGACGATGAGTATGAGCAAAACATTGAAGCTGCCGATATTTGTCCAGTGCATATTATAAGAGTTGAAAAGTATTAAACTCTTATTTTTAATAAATTTTTAATATTTTTGTAGGTTATTTAAAATTAAAATATTTAGAATGAAAAATAGAGATGAGCAATTTATGACAAAGTCAATTGATTTATCAATTGAAAATATTAAAAACGGGGGAGGTCCATTTGGCGCTGTTATAGTTAAAGATGGTGAAGTTATTGCAGCCGGAGTAAACAAAGTAACAAAAAATACCGACCCTACTGCTCATGCTGAAGTGATTGCAATTAGAGAAGCAGCAAAAAAATTAGGCACATTCGATTTGTCCGGTTGTGTTATTTATGCTTCATGCGAACCTTGTCCTATGTGTCTTGGTGCTATTTATTGGGCTCATATTGATAAAATATTTTATGGAAATACTAAATATGATGCTAAAGACATTGGTTTTGACGATTCTTTTATTTACGATGAGATTGAACGTCCTATTAATGAAAGAAAGATAGAAACTGCTCAATTATTACATAATAAAGCTATTGTAGCTTTTAAAGAATGGGGTGTAAAAGTTGACAAAATAGAATATTAGTTTTTTAAGAATATGCCCACAAATAAAAATCGAATAGATTGTAATTTTTTTCAAAATGATGTTCTTGAGCTTGCACCAAAATTAATAGGCAAATATTTATGTAGAGCTTTTGAAGATGGTTCAATAATTAAAAAAAGAATTACCGAAATTGAGATTTATCGTGGAGAAGAAGATTTAGCATGTCATGCCAGTAAAGGGAGAACCTCTCGCAATGAAGTCATGTACCAAAAAGGTGGCGTACTATACATTTATCTGATATATGGAATGCATTGGATGTTCAATTTTGTTACAGGCAAAATTAATGACCCGCAAGCTATATTACTTAGAGGAATAGACGATATTATCGGACCGGGTAGAGTTACAAAAAATTTAAAAATTGATAAGAGTTTTAATGGCGAAGATTTATGTAACTCTAAAAGAATTTGGATTGAAAATAACGACCTGAATACTGAATACACTACTGATGTTCGTGTAGGTATTGATTACGCCGGTGATTATTGGAAAAATAAACTTTGGCGTTTAATTTTAAAATCATAAGCCCGCAAGGTTTTATTAATTCGCTATTAATCAGAATAATAATTTTGTTCCGGAGCATCGGTATTAGGCAGAAGAAACCTTGCGTTTTTTTTGGACAGAACTCAGGTTAATAAGTATCAGTATGATAAGTTTTAACCCGTTTTAAGAAAAATTTCTGATTAACAACAACATTTAATCCCACAGAATAATCAAACCTGCCTGCTCTTAAATCATAAAAAAATTCAGTTCTTAAACCAAAATCTATACCTTTATATAAGGATGTATGATAAATAATTCTTGATGTTAAGAGTTGTTTCTGTGGTTTTGTATCTGAAATATTTTTTTGTGAAATTAATTGATACATAGGGTCGCCTAAAGGTGCCATGAAATGTTGTGCATACCAATACCCGGCAGTATAAATTAGTTTGTTGGTTTTAATTATTAAGTGCGAATATGTAGCTGTTCCTTTATCAAAATGAGTTGCAATTATTGGCGAATTATTGTAAAATATTATAAAATAATTATTTAACTCAATTGATTTAATATTTTTCGATAAGATTCTATATTTTATATTAAATCCGAAATCACCATTAACAATAGTTTGAATATTTGAATTTATGATGTTTGATTGTCCGCCTCTGTGAGTTATTAATAATTGTAAAGGTATGGTAATTATTATGTTGTTTGATGTATCGGATAAAAAAAGCAGATTTGACGACCCAAAAGTTGATTTCTCTTGTATAGTGTCGCTTGGTAAAATAAATTGTTCCCAATTTAACCAAGTGTCTGATTTAAGATAGCTTTTATTTATTAATATCTGTATCCCGTTTTCAACATTATTTGTAAAATAATTCTCAAATGAAAAAACAGGTTCAGGCATTTTATGATTTAATGTCCCGTAAATTGTTCCAAGTATTAAACTTAAATCATTGAGCTGATACTGAAAAGTGAAGATAGGCTTAATTTGTGTAAATTTATTAAGCCCTGAATATTTAAGCAGATGTGCACCACCCTCAAGTTTTATATTTTTACTTGGGAAATAAGTAAATTTTTGATTTGTAAATAATCCGATTAATGTATATCCTTCAACAATCTTGTTAAAATATTCATTATCTTTAATAAAATTTGTGTTATCGAAATTGAAAAAAAATTTATTGCTGTCTAATGTATTTATTTTAGTATCTGATAAAAATATTGAATTATAACTTTGTGC
>JAUVJB010000137.1 GCA_030592465.1 Bacteroidota bacterium
ATTTCAGGAAGAAGTTGAAGAATTTCTTAAACAGTATGATATAATAGAATATGATGAGAATTATTTTTGGTCATAATTTCTCTCACCCTTTCAGGGTAATGAAAAGTTTATCATCATTTTATTCTTGGGGCGATGCCCCAAGTTATGTTGTCGAAGCCTTTCAGGCTTAATTATTTAACCAAAAAAATAAGTTGTATAGTCCCCAACTTTTGAACTTGACCCGATATTATCCTACGGGGTTTACCATTAATTATTGAGACGATACTGTTATTATCAAATTAAAATCCTCGGAATTGGGTAATTCTGTTAGGTGTTAAGATAAGCGACTAAATATAAATCGAAGGCAAAAAATAAAAGTATAAAAATGAAGAAAGTGCCCGGAACAGGACTCGAACCTGCACATTATTGCTAACACTGGTCCCTGAAACCAGCGCGTCTACCAATTTCGCCATCCGGGCAATTAATATTGAAAAGAAAATAAAAAAATCTCAAATTTCTTAAATGACATTTGAGATTTTTTGTGCCCAGGACAGGACTTGAACCTGCACGATCATAAGATCACTACCCCCTCAAAGTAGCACGTCTACCAATTCCGCCACCTGGGCAATTTAAGATTTGCAAATTTATAAACAATTTTACTTCAAAAAAAATTTTCAATATTAAATATTAAAAAAAAATGAGATGCTGAAAATCAACATCTCATTTTAATAATAATTTAAAAATATTTTTATCCTACACTAGGAGGAATTGGATCATCAGGGTTGCCTGCATTTTTTAAAGGAATTTTAATTAATATATATCCAATAATTGCAAGAACAATAAGTCCAACTATATATGAAGGATTTTTAAAGAAATAGAAGTAATCAGATAAGAAAATATTACCAACAGCAAGCATAGCAATAACCAATCCCATTAATGCTTCACCGGCAATAAGACCTGAAGCAAGCAATATACCTGTATTCTCAACTTTAGCTTTTTGAGCTTCGGTATGTTTTTTGCGTTTATTTCGCATTTCAACAAAACCTTTAATTAAACCACCAATGAATATTGCAAATGTTGTTTCTAAAGGCAAATACATACCAACACAAACCAACATAGGACTTTTTACCTGCATAAGAATAAATCCTACACCCATTAACATACCTGCAATAATTAAAGGCCAAGCCATACTGCCGCCTACAATACCTTGTGACAAAATAGCCATTAAGTTTGCTTGCGGAGCAGATAATTTTGGACTGCCAAAACCTCCTTGATAACCTTCACGTAAACCATTAGCAATATCACCATCGTTTAAAAATTGTAAAACGAAGAACATAACACCACCGGCAAAAAGAACTCCAATAATATCACCAATCTGCATTCTCCAAGGTGTACCACCAAGAATATGCCCGGCTTTTAAGTCTTGCAACATTTCTCCGGCAACAGCAGCTGACACACAAACAATTGCGGCAACACCGAGAGTTGTTGCAACACCTGCTTGTCCGTGAACTCCAAGTATTACCATAATTAATGCAGTAACAACTAAAGCTGTTAATGTTAATCCACTAATTGGGTTATTGCTTGAACCCATAATACCAACCAGGTAGCCTGATACTGCAGCAAAGAAGAATGCTAAAATAATCATTATAGTAGAGGCAATTAATGCTACATATATTGCTGCATTAAATATTAAGTAAGTAATAAAAAATGTTGCTATTGCAACTAATACTATACCTGCAATTATCCATGTAAAACTAATATCCTTTTCATTTCGTGGAGTATTAACTTCAATACCTTTTGCTGCTTTTTTAACATCACCAACTGAACGAGAAATACCTGTAATAAGGCTTTTCCTCATCATCCATAATGTGTAAATAGCACCAACTAACATACCTCCAATAGCTATTGGACGTACAATAAATTTCCAAACATCATAAGCTGAATTTATCCATGCTTTATCAACAGCAGCACTCATTGTTAGTGCAGGATTACTTGCCATTAAACTTGAAGCCATTGCCTGTATATCAATACCCGGAGCTATAAAATAAAGAATCATAGGTGTTAGTAATCCCCATGCAAGTAAACTACCACTAAAGTTTAAAGAGGCTAATTTAGGTCCGATAATATAACCAACACCGGTATATGCAGGACTAATCCCGGGAGAACCAAGTAACATTCCGCCTTTACCGGTAAATGCAGTGCCTGTGATTGTTTGTTTAGCAAATATGATAAATTTTTCCCAATATGCTGAAAATAATTTAACTTCAGCTAAAGCTTTTACAATACTACCAAAAATCATTGCACCAAATAATAATTTTGATTTACCGCCTTCTGATGAACGACCTGTTTTATGAATTTCTGATGCTGCAACTGATTCCGGAAATGGCAATTCGGCATCTTCAACCATTACTCTTCTAAGTAAAGCAACAAAAATAACGCCCAAGACACCACCGGCAATTAATAAGGCAGTACTTGTGCCAAAAGTGAAGTAATTTTCTGCTTCTACTCCTTTTTGTTGTGCATCAAGATATACAATATAAAACGCAGGTAATGTAAATATTGCTCCGGCTGCTACAGATTCACCAATTGACCCAACAGTACGAGTAAAATTTTCTTCTAAAATTGTACCCTTCATGGCTTTTATTAGTGCCATACCAATTACTGCGGCAGGATATGTGGCAGCTATTGTCATACCTGCTTTTAATCCGAGATAAGCATTTGCTGCTCCTAATACAACAGCTAGGATTATTCCAATTACTAATGCTCTAATAGTGAACTCTGCCATATTTGTTTCTGCTGAAACAAACGGTGTGAATTTTTTCTTCTGTGACATATTATTAAGATTATTAATTAAAGAATGTTGTTTTATTTTTTTAAATTTTGATAAAATTATAAAACTTTATTGAATTGACAATAATTTTACCGATAAATTTATAATTATATTCATTTTATAATGTCGAAATTCTATATATAATGCTATTTTTGTATAATAATTATTTTTGTATAAACACTTATTTTAAATTAAATATTAAAATAATAACGGATGAAGAAAATAATTATAATTATAATGCTAATTTCATTAATAAAAGTCAATATTAAAGCTCAAGCAGTAAAGTGGTATTCGTTTGAACAGGCAGTTGAATTAAACAAGCAGCGTCCGAAAAAAATATTTATTGATATTTATACTGATTGGTGTGGTTGGTGTAAAACAATGGAGAGAAATACTTTTTCTAATCTGGTAATTGTTAGATATTTAAATAAATATTATTATCCTGTAAAATTTAATGCTGAGACAAAAGATACAATACATTTTGCAAATTATGTTTTTGTGAATAAAGAGAATTCTCGTCGGTCGGCACATCAGTTGGCAGTTGCTTTATTAAAAGGCAAAATGTCGTATCCATCATCGGTTTATATGGATGAAAATAATCAGCCTATAACAGCTATTGCAGGGTATTTGCCTCCCGAAAAAATTGAGCCGATATTATATTTTATTGAAAATGATTACTATAAGAAAAATATTAAATATGAAAATTTTTTAAAGAATTTTCATAGCAAATTTTCTACTCAATCTAAATGATTTTTATGATTTTAAATAATTTATTTATAAAAATTAATTTTTTTAAAAAAAAAATTGTAAATTAGTGCTCATATTTTAAATTATTTAGAATGAAAATCAAAAAATATATTTTACTTTTTTTTCTACTTTCATTATTATTACCAAATTATGCCTTTGCCGGTTGGATTATAAAAGAAGTTACTAAGGATGCTTATGGTGAAGAAAGAACTCAGACGATTTATATTCAAAATAATATAATGAAAACTGTTGATAATGAGGAGATTAGTATTTATAATTTGAATACAAATAGAATTATTTTAATTGATCCTATTCAGAAAAAATATTGGGATGGTACAGTTGATGATTTTGTTAAAGGAATGAATGATTATGCTTTAGCAATGGTTGAAGATGAGTTGTCAAAATTAACTCCCGAACAAAAAGAAGCATATAAATCTGCACACAGCCAAATATTTCAAGATGCAGAAAAAAAAGAAGATGAGTTAGTGAAAAATAATGATATTAAAGTTGAAATAAAAAAGTTTCCCGATAAAGAAATAATTGCTAATTACAGGACTCAAAAATATCAATTATGGGTTAATGATGAATTAAAATATGATTACTGGGTTGCCGATAAAATTCATTTATATAAAGACTTTGATTTTGAAAAATTTTATGAATTAATTAAAAAAATGAGTGGGCAACTTAGCGAAACAGGTTATGAAACTACTCCCCAATTTAAAGATTTTTTAAAAAAAGGTTATTCGTTAAAAATTATTGATGCTGAAGGTAATATAACCGAATCTCTTAAGATAGTGAAAAAACAAATATCGTTATCAGTTTTTAAAGTACCGCAAAATTACACTAAATTAGAGTTTGTTGAATTTTACAAGGCTAAAATGATGAATTTTAATAACGAGTAATCTCAAAATTATTAAACACAGAGTCCGCTCCGAAAAGCCGATAAGCACTTAATCCGCCAACTGGTGGATAGTTTTCGGGGAAGTCTCATATTTTTAATATTTGAAAATGTGTGCTTCATAATAATTTTTTGATTTACACTTTGTTTGACGTAAAAAAAATAAAAAAGGCTTAATTTTAAATGAAAAGATTTTGAAACAATTTTTAACTAATTGATTTGCAGCGTTTTGTGGGTTTGTGGTTTGACTGTCTCAGAAATGACATACCTTTAAGATATGCCATTTCTATATAAATAATTTCCTTTCAAATCATCAATATTTACATTGTTATTTTCAAAAGCAATTATGCCATTTGTAATAACTATTTCGGGCAAACCCTTAATTTTAAAATTCTCATAAATATTAGTGTCGCAGTTTTGTTTATGTGTTTTTGCTGATATTATTGATTTTTTATTGGGGTTCCAAATTACGACATCAGCATCCATGCCTTTGGCAATTTTTCCTTTGCGATGACTAAGTCCAAAAATTTTGGCGGGATTTGTTGCTACCAAGTCAACAAATTGATTTATTGAAATAATATTTTTATTCACACCATAAGTGTAGAGCAAACTAAGTCGGTGTTCAACTCCTCCTGCACCATTTGGTATTTTTGTAAAATCATTTATTCCCACATCTTTCTGTCCAACGAGATTAAAAGGGCAGTGGTCTGTAGCAACAGTATTTATTATATTATCAGATAGAGCATTCCATAATTTTTTTTGATGTATTTTTGTTCTTAATGCAGGACTTATAACATAAGGAGCTGTTTGAGAGAAGTTTTTTTTATTAAAAATTTTATTGTTGAGTAATAGATATTGCGGACAAGTTTCGGCATAGACTCTTTGTCCTGATTTCTGAGTTTTTTTAATAATTTCTATTGATTGTTTAGCTGATACATGTACAATATAAATAGGGCAACCAACCAATTTAGATAGAATAACAGCACGATTAACTGCTTCAGCTTCAACTTCGGGAGGACGTGACAGAATATGATATTTGGCTTGTGTTTTACCCTCAGAAATAAATTTATTTCTCAAAAAATCAACAATATCACCGTTTTCGCAATGTAAAGTAACTAAGGCATTTAACTCTCTTGCTGTTTTCATTACATTGATGAGTATATCATCAGAAATTCCGACAGTATTTTTATATGCCAAATATGTTTTAAATGAAGTTATACCTTCATCAATAACACACTTTTTCATTTCATTGGCTGAATTTTTGCCCCACCATGTAGGGCTCATGTGAAAGCTGTAATCAATAAGGCTTTTTTCAGCTTCTTTTTTTCGTAAGTTTAAGGCTTCAATGTAAGATTGACCTCTTAAAGGAGTAACAAAATCAATTATTGTGGTGGTGCCGCCGGCAATAGCTGCAAGGGTTCCTGTTTTAAAATCGTCGGAAGATTTGCCTGCAGGTGTGGGTAATTCCATGTGCACATGAGGGTCAATAGCTCCGGGCAAGACATACATTGACTGTGCATCAATTATTTTTACGTTTGGAGTATTTGTTTTTATGTTTTTATCAATAAGTTCAATCTTAGAGTCTTTTATTAAGACATCGCTTTTATAAACTTTGTTTGATGTTACAATTTGTCCGTTTTTAATTAATATTTCTGACATTTTTATTAAAGTATTAACTGAGTTATCTCCTACAAGTAGTTCCGATGCATCTGCAATTTTATAATTTATATTTATGAGTTCAGTATAAAAAGGGTGCTTTCGTCATTGCGATCCGCCAGCTGGCGGAGTGGCAATCTCAATCATTTGAAATACAGAGACATAGATTGCTTCGTTCCTCGCAATGACGTACTTTTTTACCTTTTTATACTGAACTCATTTATTTTTGTTTATTATTTGCTAACATATTGATTAAGAATTATATAGACTTTTTATGGTTTCGATATGGACATAAAAACATCTAAAAGTACAAAAAAAATGCTTTTATGCCCTGTCCGCCAGACAGCGGATGAAAAGTTTTATCTGTTAGGTCTTTTCAGAAAAGACTCAATCAATAAATATTCTGAAATTATATTTCTTGCTGCCATTTTTAATTTTATCTACTTAATTTAAATAATCAATAATCAATCGTCAATAGAAAATTTTTGATGCTTCGGAATTTGCGATGACGAATAATAATAAATGAATTAGTTTTCATGACAATGCCTAAGTAATATTTGAATTTAACGCAATTTCTTTTTACGTTATTTAATATACACTTCAAGAAGTTTAGTTTGTTCACTTGGTATTAATAAAATATTTTCGAGAACAGCAGGCAAAAGTACTGTTTCTCCTTTAATGATTTTTATTTCATTATTCTCATTATATCTTATTGAATATGAGCCTTCTAAACACATATAGATTACAAATGAATCTAATAAATTATAGTCTTTTTCAATTTCTTTATCAAACTCAATAATATTTGTTGTAAAGTATTGGCAATTAATTAAGTTAGAACTTTCGTTAATTTTTTTGGTATATTTAGTTTTATAATCTTTATAATGAGTAAAGTCTAAAGCATCTAAAGCCATGTCAGTGTGTAATTCCCGTGATTTACCATTAGAGTTTTTTCTGTTCCAATCAAATATGCGGTAAGTAACATCAGATGTTTGTTGAATTTCAGATAGAAGAATGCCGTTGCCTGTTGCATGAACTCTGCCTGCAGGTATAAAAAACACATCACCGGTTTTTACATTCTCAAAATTTAAAATTTTAGTTAAAGTATTATTTTTTAAATGTTTCAAATAAATTTCTTTATTGATTTCTTTGTTAAATCCGGAAATTAATTGTGCGTTCTTTTCGGCACTAATAATGTACCACATCTCGGTTTTTCCATTAGCATAATGCCTTTCTTCCGCAAGTTCGTCGTTAGGGTGAACTTGGACAGATAAATTGTCATGAGCATCAATAAATTTAATAAGAAGTGGAAATTCATGTCCAAATTGTTCAAAAATTTTATCGCCTACAATATCACCCATATAAACTTCAACAATTTCTTGAAGGTTATTATCTTTTAAAAACCCATTTTCAACAACAGAAATATCTCCATCAACACCGGATATTTCCCAACTTTCTCCACAATTTTTTAAATTAGAAATATTTTTATTTAAAATGGTGTTAATTTTTTTACCGCCCCATATTTTTTCTTTATAAATAGGCTTAAATTTTAATGGATATAATTTGTTCATTTTAATATTTTAATTTTTAATAAAAAAAGATTAATTTTAAGAAATTTTAAAATGTAAAAATACAAAAAAAAAGAATATGTTAATAATTGGTATTGCAGGAGGTACAGGTTCAGGAAAAACTACAGTTGTTAAAAAAATTATAGAAAGTTTACCTAAAGGTGAAGTAGCTGTACTCTCACAGGATTCGTATTATCGCGACAATAGTAATTTGCCTTTAGAAGAAAGGTTAGAAATTAATTTTGACCATCCCATGGC
>JAUVJB010000086.1 GCA_030592465.1 Bacteroidota bacterium
AAGTATATACTCTGCTTCGTAATAATTTGAGCTAATTTATATACTATAAAACAATTATAATTTTAACAAATACACAGTCATTAGTAGTCATTGATTGTCATTGATTATCATTAATTGTCATTGATTATCATTAATTGTCATTAATTTATTGATTGTCTTAAATTGTCAATAAAACTAAATGACCCTGTTAAATATTGCTTCGCAATTTCACAGGGCAAGCAGCGAAGCTAAATGACAAATTATATTACGGCTCTACTGAGCTTGCCGAAGGGCAAAATATAACCTCCCAAAGTATAGTACACGTTACAGAGTTTTTTTGCAGATACTACATATCTACAAGCTTGTTTTCTATTGAATACATAACGAGACTTGCTGTATTTTTCGATAGCGTTTTGCTTAATAAGTTTGCTCTGTGTTTATCAACGGTTCGTTTGCTAATTGATAATACATCTGCAATTTCTTGATTAGATAATCCTTTGCATATTTGTTTCAACACCTCAATTTCTCTTTTTGATAATTTTACTTTTTGTTTTTTTGTTTTTTCAATTGGGTTAATGTTTTTTACAACATTGTATAATAATTCTTGCGAAAAATAATTCTCGCCAATATTTACTTTTTCAATTGCATCAACAACTTCTTTAATGTCTGAATTTTTTAATAAAAAACCTTTTACACCAGCATCAATCATTTTATAGTAATATTCGGCATCACCATACATTGAAAGAGCAATAATTTTTAAGTCGGGAAATTTTACAAGAGATTTTTTTGTTGCTTCAATACCATCCATTACAGGCATATTAATATCCATTAAGACGATATCTGCTTTAATTGTATGTATTTTATCGAGATATTCTTTGCCGTCAGATGCTTCGCCAACAATTTTAATATTTTCAAAATTATCTAACAGTATTTTCAGTCCGTTACGGAACAATGTGTGATCATCAACAATAATAACAGCAATTTGGTTTTTCATATATTTGTTTTTTTGTATTTTAATAATTTTATTTTTCAAACACTAATTAAATCTGTTAAAATTATAAAAAAACTAAACATTTATTTTTATTAAAGCACTAAAACCGTTTCCTTCACTGCTTTCAATAATAACAACCCCGTTTATTGATTTTATTCGTGTTTTGATATTTGATAAGCCCATTCCTTTTTTTGTAATTTCAATCCGATTAACATCAAAACCTTTTCCATCGTCGGTATATTGTATGGTTAAGATTTTTTCGTAACGGGTAAGATTTATTTTTATGTTTTGAGCATTTGCATGTTTCGTTGTGTTATTAATAAGTTCGCAAATAACACGATATAAAATAAGTTCAATATTACTATTATAACGTTCATTTGAAATATTTGACTTAAAATCAATATTAATTTTTTTTGTCTGGTTTATTTTATTGCAAAAATTATTTATAGCACTTGCTAAACCAAAATTATTTAAGATATGCGGACTTAAATTATTAGAGATTTCTTTTATGCTGTTAATAGCCTCATTTAGAACATGTTCTGTGTTAGTAATAATTTTTTTGCTTTTTTCGTCATGTTCAATTTGTGATAAAGCCGAAATAGACATTTTTACTGTTGATAATAATGGTCCTAATCCATCGTGAAGGTCTTTTGCAAAACGTTTCCTTTCTTTTTCTTCGGTTTGTATTATTGCTGTTAAAACATTTTTTTCATATTCTAAATGTTTTTTTTGTGCTTGTCCCAAGAATTTGAATATTTTTTTTACAAAAATTACACCAACAGAGATTACTATTGAAATGGCAATACCGGTCCAGTGATTTATAAAAGTTGTTTCCGGCACAAAATTGTCAAAGAGATAAGGCATTATTTCAAAAAAACGTCTGATTGCCATAAGGGTCAAACCAATTGATATTAATATCCATGAGATATTATATTTAGTTTTTTTTGTTAGGCTGATAGCTATAAATGCAGCAATGAATTGTAATAAAATAGCTATTATTAATGCTATAAATGTTAACATAATATTGGGTTTTAATAATGTAAAATTATTATTATCAAATTTACATACAAAATACTTAAATTTGTCGTTTTAAAAATAAAATTATTAAAATGTCAATAATTGTAAAAAATGTTACGAAAATTTATGGCAAACAAAAAGCATTAAATAATGTAACATTTGAAATAAAAACAGGTGAAATAGTAGGTTTTATCGGACCAAACGGTGCAGGCAAAACCACTATGATGAAAATAATTACAGGGTTTATTCCTCAAACTTCAGGCGATGTTTCTGTTAATGATTATGATCTTGTTGAGCAATCAATGCAAGTAAGAAAAAACATTGGTTATCTTCCCGAAAACAACCCTCTTTATCTTGATATGTATGTAAAAGAATATCTTGAATATGTTGCAGGATTATATAATTTAAAAGATAAAACAGCCCCACGAATTAAAGAAATGATTGAAAGAACAGGGCTTGTTGATGAGCAAAATAAGAAAATCGGAGCATTATCAAAAGGTTTTAAGCAACGTGTTGGTTTAGCACAAGCAATGATTCATAATCCGAATGTTTTAATACTTGATGAACCCACAGCAGGATTAGACCCTAACCAGATTGTTGAAATTCGTAATTTGATTTCCGAAGTAGGTAAAGAAAAAACAGTTATGCTCTCAACTCATATTATGCAAGAAGTTGAAGCAATTTGCCAACGAATAATCATTATAAATAAAGGTAATATAGTTGCAGATGATTATACGCAAAATATTCATACACAAACAAATAAGAATTTCCAAACCATTATTGTAGAATTTAACAAAACTGTAAAAACAAAGCAACTTGAGGCAATCAAAGGAGTTGTTAAGGTGGTAAATATTAAAGACAACAATTGGCTTGTGCAAAGTAATATTGATGATGATATTCGTACAAACATTTTCGATTTTGCTGTTCAGAATAAAATTGTAGTATTATCAATGCAAAAAAAAGAAAAAAGTCTTGAAGATGTTTTTCAAGAATTAACTAAATAGAGGATAATTGCGACCGGGCGATTGGGCGACAATGCGATTGGATGTTTTTCAACAATTAACAAAATATGCATGTTTAATCTGTATTTTTATAAAACACAATATAATTATTTATTAATCAAAACTTTTTATTAAATTAGCATTTTAATTTTATTGATAATAAAAATTTAAACAGATGAAAGCTTTAAAAAAAACATTATTTTTTTTATTTATATTAAGTTTATCGTTTTATGGTTGTAAATATTTTAAAAAAGCACCTATTCAGATAAGCTACAAAACTAAAAATGCTGCAAAATATGGGGCTTCGGACGGAGCAATAAAATTAACAGTAACAGGAGGCAAGGTGCCATATTCATATAAGTGGTCAAGAGGAGATACAGGTCTTTATTTAAAAGATGTAAAAGCCGGCATTTATTATGTTACAGTTACAGATTCGAAATCGAACAAAGCTGTTGACACCATTACAATTAACCAACCAAAACCCCCTTGTATTGATATTGACGGGAATGTTTATAAAATAGTAAAGATTGGTAATCAAACATGGATGGCTGAGAACTTAAAGGTTACAAAAAATCCAAAAGGTAAAGAGATTAAGAGTGTTTGTTATGATAATGATTCTTCAAACATTGAGAAGTACGGGCGATTATATCAGTGGGATGTAGCAATGGATAGTGCAAAAGAAGAAGCACAAGGCATTTGTCCTGATGGATGGCATTTACCGTCCGATGCTGAATGGCATACATTGGTTGATAATTTTCGTCGCGATAGTGCTGCGATTATTTTAAGAACCGGAGAATTTAATAGTGTGATGGCAGGCTTTTATAATCTTCAATCTTTTTATGGAAAAGAGAAATACACTAATTACTGGTCATCAAAAGAATTAGGAGATAATGCATGGAAACGATATATTCATAAAGATTTTAACAGAGTGTATCGTTATCACGGCAATAAAAAACATTTTTTGTCAATACGATGTGTAAAGAATAATATTCAGAATTCAGCAAAATAAGTTTTATTCTTCATTAGAAATCGTATCCCGAGATTTCCGGTCAATTATTTAGTAAAAATTGTTATATGGCTAAATTGTTAAATTGTTATTAAAAAGCAATTTAACAGTATTACAATTTAGCAATATTCAACAGCCAATGAACAAATAAATAATGTTTGGTTCTATATAATTTAGAGTGAGTAAAAAAATAAAGTAAAAAGGCTAAAAGCTAAAGGCTAAAGTAAAAAAAAGTAACTAATCAGTGTTAATAATATTAATAAAAGTTTTATTTAAATGCCACCCTGATACATTTCGCTACCGGGCAGGCAGATTATTCGTTAAATTATTTCGTTTAACAGAATTATCGGTTATTTATATAAACTGATTAGTAACGAAATACTTTTTACTTTAGCCTTTTTACTTTAGCCTTTAGCCTTTAAAAGGAACATCAGGGTGGCAAATTTGATTACCCACTTAAATTAAAAAAGAACCTAATATTTTATAATTCAATAGTAGAATGAATTACACATTAGTTGGTTTTATAATATACCTTATTGCAGTATTAGTTGTAGGGGTTATCTCCAGTAAATCAAATAAATCACATAGCGACTTTTTTTTAGGTGGCAGAAAAATGAATCCGTGGGTAGTTGCTTTTTCCGAACGGGCTTCCGGTGAATCTGCATGGTTATTACTTGGTTTACCCGGGGCTGCATTAGCAACCGGGTTTTTAGAAGTATGGACTGCATTTGGCTGTGTATTAGGAATAATTTTTTACTGGTATGTTATTGCCAAAGATTTAAGAATTCAATCAGAAAAGTATAATGCTATTACATTACCTAATTTTTTTGCTGAAAAATCAGGTAATCACACAAATAGTATTCGTGTATTATCAACAGTCATTATAATATTCTTTTTTACATTTTATCTTGCAGCACAATTTAACGGTGCAGGCAAAGTATTATTTGTAACATTTGGGATACCACAAATTTATGGAATAATAATAGGGGCAGTTGTAATTATTTTTTATACAATGATGGGAGGTTTTTTTGCTGTTGCGTGGACAGACCTTATTCAGGGAATAATTATGCTTGGGACATTGGTTGTATTGCCTGTTGCCGGTTTAATAGAGTTACACGAACACGGACTTTCATTAAGTACTGCAGTAGCAACAGCAGGTAATCATTATACGAGTTTTGTTGGAGGTAACTCAGGATGGGCTTCTGTTGCAGTTGTTATTGGAGGATTAAGTTGGGCGTTTGGATATATGGGACAGCCACATCTGCTGACACGATTTATGTCGATAAATAATGCTGATAATATTAAACAAAGCAGAAGAATTGCGATTGCATGGGCAATACCTGCTTTTTCAGGTGCTTTACTAATAGGATTAATTGGACTTGCCATTTATGGTCAAGGTCATTTTGCTGATGTTGAGCACATTATGCCGATACTTGCTAATGATTTGCTTCCGGCATGGTTGGCGGGTATATTTATTTCCGGGGCTATTGCGGCAATGATGTCAACAGCAGATAGTCAGTTGCTTGTAATATCATCGTCAGTTGTTGAAGATTTTTATCATCAAACACTTGGTAAAGAAGTTTCTGAAAAACGAATGTTAATCATTAGTCGTGTTGTAACTGTTGTTGTAGGAATTGCAGGTTTTGTTATTGCTGTTTTCTCAAAAAAACTTATTTTTACTCTTGTGTCGTATGCATGGGCAGGTTTAGGCTCGTCGTTTGGTCCAGCACTTTTACTTTTGTTAAAATGGAAAAGAACAACAAAACAAGGAGTTCTTGCAGGAATGTTAACAGGTTTTATTTCAACGGTGTTATGGTCAAGCATTCCTGTTCTTGATAACTTTATCAGTGTTCGTTTTGTTTCGTTTGTTTTTGCATTTTTGGCAGTTATAATGGTAAGCTTATTAACTGAAAAAGGCAATGAATTAAAGAAGGTATAATAGGAAAATATAAATAAAAAGGGCTATCTTAAAACAAGACCGCCCTTTTTATAAAATTAAAATAAGATTATTCAAGTATTGTTACCCAACCAAATTTATCAGTTTCATCGCCATATTGAATAGCTCTTAGTCTATTGTATAATTTTGTAGATATTGGTCCTGCATTTCCGTCAGGGCAGAATTTATATTCTTTGCCGGTATCTCTATCCAAAATATTTTTAATGGGAGAAATAACAGCGGCAGTTCCGCAAGCACCACATTCGTCAAATTCGGATAGTTCCTCAACAGGGACTTGTCTTCGTTCAACAGTCATTCCCATATCTTCGGCAATAGTCATTAAACTTTTGTTGGTGATTGAAGGAAGAATTGATGGTGATTTAGGGGTTATATAATTGTTCCCTTTAATAGCAAAGAAGTTGGCAGGCCCACACTCATCAATATATTTTTTTTCTTTGGCATCAACATATAAAACAGAAGAGAAACCTTCATGGTGAGCTCTTTCACTGGAACTTAAGCTTGCAGCATAATTGCCGCCTACTTTGATACTGCCGGTGCCTAAAGGTGCTGCCCTATCTGCATCGCGAGCTATTTGAATTGAAACAGGTTTAAACCCTTCTTTAAAATAAGGTCCAACAGGAGTAACAAAAATCATAAATAAAAATTCATCAGCAGGTTTAACACCAACTTGCGGTCCCGTACCTATTAGTAATGGTCGTAAATATAAAGAAGCGCCGGATTCATAAGGAGGAATAAATTCTTTATTTAGTTTAACAACAGTATCTATTGCTTTTTTAAAAAGTTTTTTAGGAACAGTAGACATTAAAATGCCTGTTGCTGATGTTTGTAACCGTTTAGCATTTTCTTCCCAACGAAACACTCTTGTTTTTCCATCTTTTCCCTTAAAAACTTTCATTCCCTCAAAAGCTTCTTGACCATAATGAAGACAGGTTGCTGCCATGTGAATATTTATGGTGTCAGATGATGAAATTTCCAATTCACCCCATTGCCCATTTCTCCAGTAGCTGCGGACATTGTAATTAGTTTTTGAATAGCCAAAAGACAAATTTCCCCAATCAATATTTTTCATAATATATTTAATAAATTGTTAGTTAATATTTTTATTTAAATCAGTATTCAAAAGTAAAGAATTACAATATTATTAACAATAATTTTTTGATGTAAAATAATATAATTTTGAATCCTTTCCGAAAAGCCGCTAACTCGCCAACTGGCGGGCAGAAGACGAAAAGCTATAAACCTGTACGTCAGCTTATTACAAAATCGCTAAGCGACTAATCCGCCAGCTGGCAGATAGTTTTCGGAAAGGATTCAATTTTATAATCCCAAAAATAAATTAAATGGTTTATAAAAAAATAAGCAAGAATGGTTGTTGTTAAAATTTAACTAAAACCGGAATATCGAATTAAATCTGAACGACGATTAATACTCATTACGGGTGTTTTGCCCATATCTTTCGGATTGTGTAGCACATATTTATTAAAATTTTTTGACATCATTACAACAAGGTCTGCATCAATATCACTTGCAAATTTGAATATTTCTTCTTTAAAAGGTTTATTTCGTTTGGCAGTTTTAATACCATAAATAATATTTTTTTTATCTAATATTTTTTTTGTAAAGTAAATATTATTAACCATGTCTTGCTTCTTAAATTGATCTTTGATAAATGGTTTAATAATATTTACATTACATTTATAGTGTTTTGATAAAAAGATAATCCAGTGTAATGTTTCTTTAAATTTTTTGTCGTTATCTAAAGGGAAAACAATTTCTTTATAATAAGCATGTGATGGATTGGTTTTAACAGCAAGAAAAGGAGTTTTGATGTTTTTTAATGCACTAAAAAAATTGCTGATTTGATGAATTTTATTATTTTCAAAATAATTTGGTCCCATTACAATCAAACTAGCATCAATAGATAATTCAATTTGTTGTATTGCTTTTGATAATTTGTCAATATGAACAACTGTTTCGGGCATTATTTTATATTTTTCAAAAATTTCTTGAGTCACTTGTTTGAGTTTTTCAGTTGCTTCATTTGATTTAATCATCAATTCTTTCTTATTTGAAAGAAACCGTTTGGTTATGATATGAAATAGTAAAATTTTACTATTAACTACTGATGATAATTGAATAGCATGAAGCAGAGCATTTTCTGCGTTTTTGGTAAAATCCCAGGGAACGATTATATATTTGTCCATAATTATTAATTATAAATAACTAATATTAATAATAGCATAAAAATAAAAAAAATATTAATAATTAACTAATTTTCTTATTTCTTCTAAACGATGTTTTTTATTTACTTCTCTTAAATTTTTTGCTGTGTTTGTAAAATACTGATGATTTTCAATAAACTTTATTTGTGTTTTGTTCCATTCATTAATGTCGTCAATAATTATTTTATGAGAAACAAGCTCTTTAAATAGATTGTTTGAAACAGGTATGAAATCAACTCTGCCAAGGTAATCTAAATCTGCATCACAAATAATTTTTTCTAATTTATTTTTTGGTTTAGGAGGTAATTTTGTTGCAAATATCATATCTCCAATTTTTTTTATCTGATTTTTTGAATAACCATATTTGGGTAAAATCTCGTTGGCATTTTGTATCCCAATTAATTCATGATCAGTATAACTTCTTAAAAATCCGGAATCATGGAACAGAGCGGCGGTCTTTAGCAGTAATAAATCTTCGTCTGAAACACCTTCTTTTTTACCAATAATTTCAGCCTGCACAGTAACATCAATAGTATGTTTTAAATTATGATAGAATAAGTTTTTAGATAATTCTTGTTCAAATTTATTAAGCACAAAATTTTCAAGGTCTTCAAATTTTAAAAGTCCCAGTTTTGTGTAAAATTCGTTATTTGGTTTAGTGCCTTTATTATCAATTGAAAGTTGTGGTCTGTAACTTTCAATGTAAAACATATCAATATCACCCTCATATTTTATAGGCATTTTACCAAAATATTTACATATAAAATAATCTTTAATAAGTTCGTAAGTGTTTGCTGAGATATTTATTTTATTGAACTCTCCGGATGAGTTTATTCTGCTTGCAATTGTAACAGTATCCCCCCAGATATCAAGTGAACGTTTTTTGTTTTGTCTTATGTCTGCAAAAACAGGACCTGTATGAACACCTATTTTAATATCCCAAATTGTTTTATTTTTATCGGCATATTTATTTTTAATCTCTTGAATATATTCTTGCATTTCAAAAGCAGATAAGACTACTTCAATGGGATTCGTTCTGTTTTTTTCCGGTATGCCACCTGCACACAGGTATGTGTCTCCGGCTGTTTTTATTTTTTCTACATTGTGTGTTTTTGCTATTTTGTCAAATTGAATATATAATTTGTCTAAATCATCAATCAACTCAGTTGAGTTTTCTTGTTCCGCAAATTTATTAAACCCAATAATATTTGAAAATAAGACAGTCACCATATTATATCTTTTTGACCGTTCTTTAAATGTATTTTTAAGTTTTAAAGCAGCATTTGTTGACAACTCTTTTGAAATTAAGTCCTCATATTTTTCTTTTTGTTGTATTAGTTCTTTTGTTTTATCTTCGAGATCTTTTAGTAAACGTAAATTTTTTTTGGCAAAAGAATAATCTTTCTTTTTAATTATCATTATAACTAATAGAAAAAGACAAATAATGTAAAGCAAGAAAAATGTTGGGGTTTTATAAAAAGGCGCTGAAATAATAAATTTAAAACTCGCTGCTTCTGTTGTTTGTTGTTTGTTTTTTGCTTTAACAAGGAATGTATATTTTTTTGCAGGCAAGTTTGTATATTCTTTGAAATTTAGTTTTCTCCATCTTGACCATTTTTTATCATATCCGACTAATTTGTATTGAAATAAAACATTAGTATTGTTTTGTAAAGTGGTGTTATAATAAAATATAATAATATTGTGTTTATAATTAAGATGATATGTTGTATCTTTATTAAAAATTTTATTTAATGATTTTTTATAAATTATTGAATCATTTGTAATAGTTACAGTTTTAATAAAAACGTTGAGAAGAGATTGTTCGTTGTTTAATGAATCTGCAGGTTTATCTATGACAGAGGCGTTGTTAGACAAACTGTTTGACAGAAAAAAGAACAGAAGAATTATAATTTTATTTAAAGGTAAAAAATTCATCATATTTGACATAATAATTTTAGTACAATTTAATATAATTTTATAAAAAATTGTAATAAATTAATTTTTTTTTTGTAAATAAGTTGTTTTTATTGATAAAACACTATATTATAGTTTGTAAATGCTGTAATTTTGTTTTATTAAATTAGCCGATAATGTAATTTTAATTAAATTGTTAATAAAAAAATCACCAAAGTTGTGAATAAAGAAAAACAAACAATACTTGTAACATGGGATTTTACTGTTCTTTCGGAGTATGCACTTGAACATGCTGTAAGAATTGCGAACGTTGTTGATAATAATATTACATTATTACATATTTTGAAAGATAAAAAAGATGCTGAAGAAGCACAAAAAAAACTTACGATTGTTGCTAAAGAAGCATTTAAAAAATTTAACATAAAACCGGGTATTATAACCAAAGAAGGTTCTATTTTTTTTACTATTAGTCAAGTAGCCACTCAAATTGAAGCTAATCTTGTAATTATGGGCACACATGGCATGAAAGGAATGCAGAAATTTACGGGATGTTGGGCTTTAAAAGTGATTGTTGGCTCTAAAGTGCCGTTTATTGTTGTGCAAGAACCTCCAAAATCTTTGAATTTTCATGATATTGTTTACCCGATTAATTTTAAAAGTGAAAATAAAGAACCAATGAATTGGGTTATTTATCTCGGAAAATATTACAGGTCTAAAATTCACTTTTTTAAAGAAAATATTAAAGACTCTAATTTAAAACGAAAAGCAAATAATTATTTAATCTATGCAAAAAAAATACTTGATGCAAAAGGCATTGATTATGATGTTTCTACAGCTGTAGGGAAGAAAAGTTTTGCTAATGAAACAATTGATTATGCCAGCCAAATTAATTCAGGTCTAATATTAATTATGACGACCAAAAGTATAGGTTTTACAGATTATGTTTTCTCAGCAGAAGAACAAAATATTATTGCAAACTCACACAAAATTCCTGTTATGTGTATTAACCCAAGAGAAGATTTGAAAAAAATTGTTTGGTATTAACATTTTTCATTGATTTATACTTTGCCCGGTTATATTTTGCACTTCGGCAAGCTCAGTAGAGCCGTAATATAATTTGCTTGCCCCGTGGAATCTTGATTTATCAGGTTATTTCATTAGGGTCATTTGTTTTACGTCATTTGTTGTCATTTGGCTTCGCCGCCTGCCCTGTTCACCCCGTGAAATAATCAGGCAGTTGCCTGATTAATTTTGCACCGCAAAATTATTTCACAGGGTGAAATTGCGAAGCAATATTTAACAGGGTCATTTAGTTTTATTGACAATTTAAGACAATCAATAAATTAATGACAATCAATGACTATCTAATGACCCCGATA
>JAUVJB010000088.1 GCA_030592465.1 Bacteroidota bacterium
AGCTCTTACCTCACCTTTTCACCCTTATCGCGGATAAACCGAGACGGTTATTTTCTGTTGCACTACTATACTCTCACGAACATCTTCCTGTTAGGAAGCATGGTGCTCTGTGTTGCCCGGACTTTCCTCTCTTTCTAATAAAGAAACAGCGATAGAACAGCTTGCTATATTTTACAAAATTACACTTTTTTAATGTTTACTGAAACATAATGCTTTTATCTTTTACGAAAAGTACTATATTTTAAATTGAAATTTTCTATATTTCTTCGTATTCATTGCATATCAATTTCTTTGAACTGCAAAATCGGTTTGAAAATTCATGTTATTTCGGTATGAACGATAATACGGAATAATTAATTTATCTTTCTCTGTATCAGTTAAATTTTTAAAAAGAGCTAATTGTTTTATTTTATCAATATTTTTTTCTCCGTTAACATTTACAAACACAACATTACCTAATTGAGAAGAAATATCATTCTTGAAATCGTAATATGCACCAACAACTACTAATTCATTGTTTGTTATTAAATCATTATATTTTTCAACGGCTATATCAATCTGATAATCAATATTTTTTAAAACATTACTAACCACCGTATTATTATCAAAACTACCATCAACTTTTAAGCCGACTTTTTCAAAATACGATAAATCATGCTTAATTGAACTAATCTCATTGCTATATCCATTCATAAAGGCTTTAATAGCTCCACAGTCGGAATGTCCTAAAATTAGCAGCATTGGTGTTTTGAGGTGAAAAACTCCATAATCAACAGAACCTTCACTAAGCAAAATTTGATTACCAATATTCTCAACCATAAAAATTTTGTTTGTTGCATCAGGAAAAATTACATTTGGCTGAACTCTCGAATCTGAACATGACACCATTGTAATTAATGGATTTTGATGATTCTGAAACGCTTCAAAATATTTATTATCACGACCTTGAACAAAATTTTTATTACCATTAATGATTTGTTCAATAATAATGTTTGTTTCTATTTTTTTATTTTCCATGTTAATATTTTCTTATCTAATAAAAACCATTGTAGCTCCATAACCATATTCTTTAAATGAAGCATCTTGAAACTTTAATTTTTTATATTTTGTACTTAACTCATGCCTAATCTTCATTTTTAACACTCCATTGCCTACCCCATGAATAAATACAATTTTCTTAATTTTATTGACTATTGCTTCATCTAATTTTTTTCTAAATTCATTTAGCTGAATTTCAAGCATTTCACTATTTGATAAGCCGTTGCTATTATCTATTAAAGCATTAATATGCAAATCGACTTCAGTAATAGCAGAAGCATCAATTTTATTTTCTCGTTTCGTTGGTATTCGTGGTCTCTTATTACCGGATTCTTTTTGACGAATAATTTTTTTTAAGTCTTGTTGCGATAGTTTATCAACTTCATCTTGTAAAGCACTTTTCTCTAAAAGATTAAAAATCAACGAATTCTCATCAAAAAAATCATTTTCTTTAAAGTTGTTTTCTTTATAAAACTTTGTTGGTTTCACATTAATATTTTGCTGCATTGGTGAGTAAACATCACAACTGCCTTTTTTATAAATAATAAATTGAAAAATAAATTCAGGCAAATCGTTTAAAGCATCTCTCTTAAATGATTCTAAAGATAATTTTGTGTTTGCTTCTAACACTCCTGCATCAGTTCCGTAATATTGACCTTGTTTTTTTGTGATATAATTATACATAATATGATAATTACTGTCATTTATTAAATAAGTATCAAAATCAGAATTAATAATATTATTTGCATCAGTAGGTACAAAAGCAAAATAAATTTTTATATCAATATTATCTTCAACAATTTCTGTTTTGGGATAAAAAATTTCTTCTTTATCTGCCGGCTTTGGAGGTAAGTCTTCTAATTCTATTTCATGAGATACTTGACTATATGAACTATCGTCTTGAGAAATAATTACTTCCGATATTGCAACAGGCACTTCAAAATTATATTCATTAAGAACCTGAACATTATTTTTATCAATAACTTTGGTAACTGTACCTCCTCCCACATCATTTAAAAACTTAACTTTATCACCTACTTTTATTTTCATTTCAATCAGTTTTAAAAAAATTTCAATTAACGGCAAAGTTAAGTATTTTTGCAAAACATTTTTTTAATTATGAATAAATATAAAGACATTTTAACAGATAATTACACTTACGATTTGCCAAGAGAAAGGATAGCAAAATACCCTTTAGAAAAAAGAGACGAATCAAACCTTTTGATTTATAAAAACAAGTCGATTAAACAAGATAGTTTTAAGAATATTGACAATTATCTACAATCAAACAGTTTACTTGTTTTCAACAACACTAAAGTGATTCAAGCTCGTTTAATTTTTCATAAAGAAACAGGTGCAAGAATTGAGATATTTTGCTTAGAACCTATTGCTCCTTCCGATTTTTCGTTAGCTTTTCAACAGACTGAAAAATGTAAGTGGAAATGTATAGTCGGCAATTTGAAAAAATGGAAAGATAAAAATCTTTCACGCACGTTCCAATATCATAACAAAGAATATATTTTAACGGCTACAAAGATTGAGAGCAATAATTCATCTCAATACATTGAATTTAGCTGGAATAATACACAACTTACTTTTAGCAAAGTTCTCGAAGCAATTGGCGAAATACCTATTCCTCCTTACTTAAATCGAAAATCAGAAGAATCTGACAAAAAACGTTATCAAACTATTTATTCAAAGCATAATGGCTCAGTTGCAGCACCAACTGCAGGATTGCATTTTACCAAAAATGTATTTGATAAACTTAAAAACAAAAACATTGATTTTGCCGAACTCACTCTTCATGTTGGTGCAGGCACTTTTAAACCTGTAAAATCACAAACTATTGGCGAGCACGAGATGCACACCGAACATATTTACATAAATATTAACACTCTGCAACAGTTAATAAATAACATTGGAAATATATCTGTTGTTGGCACAACATCAGTGCGAACTCTTGAAAGTATTTATTGGTTAGGTGTAAAAATATTAAAAAATAATAATATTAGACCTGAAGACTTAACAATCTCACAATGGGAAGTTTATAAGCTAAATCAAAACATTAGTACATTAAAAGCATTAAATGCTATATATAAATATATGATTGATAAAGACCGTGTTGCCTTATCATCAACAACACAAATTATAATAGTACCTGAATATAAATTTAGAGTGATAAATAATCTGATAACAAATTTTCATCAACCGAAAAGCACATTACTTTTACTGATTGCCGCATTTGTTGGCGATGATTGGAATAAAATTTATGATTATGCTTTAAACAATAATTTTCGTTTTCTTAGTTATGGCGATAGTTGTTTGCTGATGAATGACTAGTTTGGAATTGTCTATTGTCTATTGTTGATTAGGTTCAATTGTATATGGTAATTGATTGTCATTGGTTGTCATTGGTTGTCATTAAATAGTCATTAAATAGTCATTAAATAGTCATTGGTTGGCATTGATAGTCATTAATAGTCATTGGTTGGCAAGCTGTAAATGACAGCAAAGCTAAATGACAGCAAAGCTAAATGACAGCAAAGCTAAATGACGAGAATAACAAAACAGCAAATATTCATTATTAATTGATACTATTATCAATAATAATTGTCAGTATTCCGAGCCAAAATTGAATACGTTGATTTGTTTATTCCTGCAAAAATACCAACTCCATTATTTATGTTTGTATATACCTGAACTGCTTCTGTAAATGGGCCACCTCCTATAGATTCTCTTTGTTTGTTTAACGATTTTAGATATAAGTAATAATCACTGCTAATAGAATATAAATTAAAATGAAACATTGTTGAATCAGAAAAATACTTATCAAAATCAATATTTAAGGTATATGTCTGGCCGTTAATTACATTATCGTTAAAAATTATTCCAGTATTTATCTTGGAATCATTATCAATCATAGGGTCGTTAGTATCGAAATCAACATTTGAAGAATCTGTCCATACAATCAAAGAATCATTATATTCATCATACCAGGTATATGTTTTTTTACCGCAAATATTAAAATAATAATAATTATTAACTTCAGAAGGGTCGGTAAATTTAATTTCACATCTTAACATTTTTTCTGTATCAATAAATGAAGTAGATGAAACAGTTAATGTGTCAATTAATATTATTTCAACTTTATCAGGGATAGTGTTTTCTGCATCTACCGTTTCACAATTTGGAACATTAACTTCAATTTTATAAGTACTACCCACAACAGGTTTAAAATTTGCGATATAATTCCCGTATTCAGTAAATGACAAAGTGTCTTTATAAACATTGTTTTCATAAATTTTAACAGAGGCATTACTTACAAAATCAATATTTGAAGAAATAAAATTGCCTTCCTCAGAATAATAACCTTCAGTACTCTGTAATATACTAACGCTTTTACTAATATTCATTTTTAGAATACTCTCTGAATTCATAACTCCAATAACATCAATATGTTTTTCTTTATCAGGAATATCAATATCAATAATCTTTGAACACGACGAAAAAATAAAAAGTAACAATAAACTTTTAACTAATATTTTATACATATCTGAAAAAATTAACATTAAACAAACTAAAAAATAAAACTATAAGAAACAGACGGCAGTATAGGGAAAATGCTGTATTGTTTTAATACCACCTTATTGCTGTTATAATCCTCTTCAAAATTTAAGAAAAACGGGTTTTTTCTGTTATAAACATTATATACTCCAATGCTCCAGGTTCGTTGACCCCATTTTTTTTGTTTATGAAAATTAGCACTTACATCAAGGCGATGATAAGCAGGCATTCTATAGCCATTACGTTTTTCATAATACTCAACATATTCATAACCATAATCAGTTTTAACAACATACTTTTCGGTTGCGAGGGTAACAGCATTACCTGTACCATACACCCAAGTTAAACCAACATCAACATTATCATTAAATTTATGTGTAACAACAATACTTATATCGTGACGTCTGTCATATTTATAAGGAAAAACTTTATCAAAGCTAATTCCTTCAAACTTACGATTCGACCACGATAATGTATAACCAATCCATCCTGCTGTTTTACCTACTTTTTTCTGTATAAAAAACTCCGCACCATAAGCCCATCCTTGTCCTTGAACTATTTTATCTTGCCAGTCATCAGACATGGAAAAGAAACTTGCACCTTCTTTATATTCAATTAAATTGCTCATTTCTTTATAAAAACCTTCAACACTAATATCAATATCATTTGTTAAAGCATAAGCCGTGCCAACAGCATATTGAATTGATTTTTGCGGTTTAATTTTGTCGGTAACAGGTAGCCACAAGTCTGTCGGAAGGCTCATTGACGAATTAGTGAGTAGCAACAAATACTGGTTCATTTCTGAATATGCTGCTTTTACAGATAATTTTTCATTAATTAAATATCTTGCCGACAAACGAGGCTCTAATGAGTTATAAAATTTATTTTTAACATAAAAACCTGAATAATGAAGCCCAATGTTTGCTTTAATATTGTCGGTAATTTTTATATCATCTTCGGCATAAACAGCAAATTCATTTGAGTAAATTGCTTTATTACCAAACGTGGTATCAATATTTATTTGTTGGTCAGAATAGTTAAACGCACTTACACCGGGGTTAAACGTATGATATATATTATTTACACCAAACCTAATGTAATGATTGGTATTTGGGATGTAATCAAAATCAATTTTACCGGCTACATCGTCAATACCTGATGAATACTCATATTTAAAATGATTTGATGATTTTGGATTGCTTTGAGTTTCAAGAAATTCAATTCCCGTTAATAATTTATATTTACTATAAGTTATAGTTGAATTACTAAACAATTTATTATTTAAGATATAATTCCAACGAAGTGCAGTTGTAATATTACCCCAGTGAAGATCTAAATTATCTTCATAGCTCTCGTTACTATCACTGTCTTTAATTCTTGAATATGCTTTGTCTATACCAAAATATGAGCTTAAATATAAACGACTTTTGTCTGAAAATTTATGATTTACTTTTGCATTTAGGTCATAAAAATAATAACCGCCGCTTAACTTGTCATATCCTTCTTGAGAAGCTTCATACTTAATAAAAGGTTGAGCCAAAATATCAATATAAGTACGACGACCGGAAATAAGAAATGAAGTTTTGTCATTAATAATTGGACCTTCAAGAGTTAACTTTGAAGATATTATTCCGACAGAGCCTTCTCCCTTAAATTTTTTGTTATTCCCTTCTTTCATCTTAATATCGAGAACAGACGATAATCGACCTCCATAACGTGCAGGGAAAGCTCCCTTTACTAATGAAAGATTTTGTACTGCATCTGCATTAAAAACAGAAAAGAAACCAAAAAGATGATTTGCATTATAAACAGGCACACCGTCTAATAAAATTAAATTTTGATCGGGTCCGCCTCCTCTAACATACAATCCACTCATACCTTCCCCTCCTGATTGAACTCCGGGCAACAACTGAATAGTTTTAATTACATCTACTTCACCCATTAGTACAGGCAATGATTTAATTGTTTGAATCGGGATTTCGGCAACACTCATTCGTGTGCTTTGAACTTGCGACTTTGCTTTATCTACAACAAGAACCTCTTTAAGCTCAATACTCGGATTAAGTGAAATATTTATTACGGTATCACTATGCAAAAAAAATTCTTTCTGTATAGATTGGTAACCTACATACGATATTGTAAATTTAATTTTTCCTTTTGGCAAGGATAAACTATAGAAACCATAATAATTTGAAACAGTACCTTTATATGTTAACTCATCATAGATATTTGCTCCAAGCAATTTTTCTCCTGTTTTAACATCTTCAATTGTTCCACTTATAGTATATGTTTGTGAAAAAAGTTTTCCAAAAAATAGACTAAAAAATATTGTTATTATTAAATATCTCATTTTAAATATAATATAAATTAATTAATCTTTAAGTCCACTCCGAAAAGCCAATAAGCGGTTAACCCGCCAACTGTCGGGCAGAAGACTAGAAACTAAAAACCTGTACGTCAGTCTGTTACAAATCCGCTGATAGACTAAAAATTGTTTCGGACTAGTCTCGTGTCAATTTAATTATGAAACATCCTATTGTTTTATAGCTATATTGTTTTATGGTTGGATGGCTAAATTGTTGTCGCAATATAACAATTTAGCCATCCAACCATAAAGCCATTTAACCATTATCATATCTGGAAATCATTCCATACAATTATGTTCTGAAATTAAATTGTCAAGATACTACATGCACACAATGCTTACCAAATGGCATTTATAGCATGTTGCCCACAGTTTATTTTATTTTTTTTCCGTGTATTAGTTGTTTCTCAATGAATAAGTCGTATAATTCATTCGTTGAAATTGTTCTTGTGTATCCTTTTTTTTGTAAACCTGAAATTAATTTTTTGTCACCTGTCCATAATTTCGCATTCAGGTGATTTGTCAATGCAACAAACAATGTATCGTTTTCATCAATTCCAACTACCAAGGCTACTGCCTTTTTTAAATCTTTATCGGATATTAAGATTTCGTCAACAAACTTTATTCTGTTCGTAATTGTCAGAAATGACTTCTCAAATTGTTGCAATGTAAAACCGGATATAGACAGAATTTTATTTTTGTGTTCTAATATTTCTTCTTTTAGTAACCCAACTGTGAAGAATTTGAAGTGTTTTGAGCCATTAATAATCAATTGTCCTATTTTCCCTTGTGAGTTTAGGATTGCGCTAAATACAATATTTGAATCTACAATAATTTTCATTTCAGTTTTCGTTGAGCTTTGAATTTAGTCCATATACTTTGGTTTACTAATTCTGAAAGCTCATCAACTTCTTTTTGTGTAGCTTTTGTTTTGGCTGTCTGTTCTTTATAGTCCAGATAGTCAAGCATATTTTGAAGTTCTGTTAAATCAACATATGCAGGTAATCTAACCAAGATTTCATTATTTGTCCTTTCAAGTATCATAACATTTCATTTTTCCCAAAGATACAAATTTCCTGCATCATTTGGTTTGTCTTTTTTGATAAAATTGCAGGCAACTTATAATTACCTGTAATTAAATTCTCAAATATCCAATGATATTGAGAATGTGGCGATATAAAAACTAAAAAAACATTGGTGTCGAGAACTATTTTAAGTCTATTGGTTTTCATCATTCAGCCATTTATCCATATCATTTTGTGTATATCCTTTTTCTTGCCAGATTTTAGATGCTCTTTTCTTTATTCTTTCGTCAAAAAAATTAGCAAGCAATTGCTTTACTTCCAATAACTCTTCATTAGGCAGCTGATATGAAAATATTTTAATCAATTCTAATTGCAAATTAGTTAATTGTTAATTGTTTTTCCCCATATTACTTGTATTTTAATCCCGATGGGTCGGAAAACAATTTAGCAATATAACAATATAGCAATCCGCCAGCTTGCGGATAATGAATTCCTATCTATTCTAAGTATAGCACACATTACAAAGTTCTTGTGCAAGCACTTCTTATTATTTAAAGGGTGAATTTGGCTCTTTTGCCATGTGATTATAAGTTAATTTATCAATAGTTTTTGGTAAAATATGTTGAAGAGCAAAAACTAATTTTCCGTCTAAAGATAAAATCTTATTACGTTTTCGCTTTTTAATTGATTTGATTAAAATTTTAGCAACTTTTTCAGCAGGCATCAATTTATCTTCATTAAGAGGTGTGTCTCCCTGATGAGAGCCATCAGCAACAAGTGCAACTTTTCTTACATTAGAGGATGTAAATCCTGGTGCAAAAGTTAATACGTGCAAGCCTTTTTTAAGATTTTCAATTCTAATTGTTTCTAAAAATCCGGTTATTGCAAATTTAGATGCAGAATAACCTGTTCTGCCAGGCAAACCATGAAATCCTGCAACTGACGTTATTGCAACTAAAGAACCTCTATTTTTTAATAAATGAGGCAAGGCATATTTTGTACAAAACACTGTTCCCCAAAAATTCACATCCATCAATCGTTTTATTACAGACAAATCAACATCAGTGAATAATGCACGCATTGAAATACCTGCATTATTAATTAGTATATCAATTTTTTCAAACTTATTAATTGTTTGACTTATCAAATTTTCACAATCTTTTTCTATACTCACATCGGTTTTTACTGATAAGACCTCACAGCCTTGTTCTGTTAATTCTTTTTCAATAGCATGTAGTTTATCAATGCTTCGTGCAGCAAGTGACAATTTCGCACCTTGCCTGGCAAATTCTCTTGCACATGCTTCGCCTATTCCGGATGAGGCTCCTGTGATAATAACAACTCTGTTTTTCATTCTATAAATATTATTATTTTATTACTATTTGCAAAATTAAAAAAAAATGTAAATAAATTATCTATTAACTCAAAAATCATAAATGAGACTACTCCGAAAACTATCCGCCAGCTGGCGGATTAGCCGACTATCGGTTTTGTAATAGACTGATGTATAAATTTATAGCTTTTAGTCCGTCATCTGACGGAATAACCACTTATCGACTTTTCGGAGCGGACTCAATAAAAACATGAATTATCCACATTGCTTATTATTAGGCAATTGAAAAAGATGTAAAAAAAGATGTAAAAAAATTAAAAAAACTATTTGTTTTACAATTTCTATCTATTATCTTTGCACTCCGTTAATCAAATGTATTGATTCAGTAGCTCAGTTGGTAGAGCACATCCCTTTTAAGGATGGGGTCCTGGGTTCGAGACCCAGCTGGATCACAAAAAAAGCTGTCAAAAGACAGCTTTTTTGTTTTAATTAAAAAATAAATCTTCTATTTGACTATGACACCTTTATTATAAGTAACTTTTTTTGTTAATTTCCCATCTTCGCTAAATTCTTTCCACAATCCTTGTTCTAAATCGTTACTATAACTCCCTTGTTTACTTATTTTTTTATTTTCGTAATAGAATATCCATTCGCCGGAAGCTTTACCATTTTCATAAGCTCCAGACTGCTTTAAATTTCCATTTTGATAATAAATTTCCCACGATCCGTCATACTTATTATCTTTAAAATTACCTTTAGAATAAATATTACCGGCAGGATAGAATGCTTTCCACTCTCCCACTTTCTTATCATTAATATATTTCCCTTGTTGTGCAATTTTTCCGTCTTCAAAATATTCTTTATAATTACCTTCAATTTTATCATTAACATACATACACTCAATCATTTTACTTCCATTTTCATAATACGAAACAAAATCACCGTTTAACATTCCGTTTACATAAAAAGATACTCGTTCAAGTTGTTCGTTTTCATAATAAACATAAAGAGTATCAACAAATTTATCGCCTATCTTTCTGCCCTTATAATTTATCTTCCCGTCTTTATAATATGTTTGCCACAAACCATAATTTGAATTATTCTCAAAATTCGTCTTATGCTCAATTGTTCCGTCTTCTCTGTAACTTATTATTATACCATTTAAAATACCATTTTTATATGTGTATTGAGTTTTTAATTTCCCTGTTGGATAATAAACAAAAAAAACACCTTGTAATTTACCATTAATATTATTACCCTTTTGACTTAATGAGCCATCTTCATAATAATTTTCAAACAGTCCGTTTTTTAAATTATGTTTAAATGTAATTTTATTTTTTATTCCCCCTGTTTTATAATTTATAACCCAAACACTATCTAACTCATTATTAACGAAATACCCTTGCTCCATAAGAATTCCGTTTTCATAATAAAAATGATATAAACCATGTTTTATAGTATCATTATTATTGATACGAGCGAAATAATCCTCTTTAACCTGCTTCGTACCTTTATAAAAAAAAGTAATTTTTTGTGTTTGAGCCTGCAAAACAAAACCATAAAATTGACAGAAAATAACTAATAAGGTGATAAATTTTTTCATAGGTTATTTTTTTGTAGTTAATACATTTTCAATTATCGAGACTAGTCCGAAACAATTTCTATCCGACTAACGGTCCGCCAGTTGGCGGACTGACGTACAGATTTATAGCTTCTAATCTTCCGCCAGCCAGTTGGCGGGTTAACTGCTTATCGGCTTTTTGGAGCGGACTCAAATCTAAAATCTAAAATCATTACGGTACAGTAATTAACATTTGTGTTCCTTCTAAATTAGTTTTGCTTCCAAAATCAAGTACAGCAGCTAATGCATATTTACCGGTTGGCAACAAGTTTTTTGGTATTTTTAACTCAACGGTTTGTGATGATTTGGGATA
>JAUVJB010000078.1 GCA_030592465.1 Bacteroidota bacterium
TATGCATTAAACCGGTGTCGTAAGTAATAACAACGTTTGCCTGCCTAACAATTGAAGCCGACCCGTATAAATTAAATTTTCCGCAAGCATTAACAATATTATTACCAACAGCATTGGCAATAATTTGTCCTCTTTCATTATCTTCTTTACCACCAATCAAAACAACAGGAAACTTTATTTTTTTACATAGAGATATTGCCATTTCGTTTGGTAATGCTTTGGTTAAATGATTTGCAGCAATAACAAAAGCAATAAATCCGGATTTAAACCTTTTATCTAAATTAGCAATATCAACTTGCTCTTTTTCAGGGATAAAAAAATCTAAACCTTTTTGGTCATTTTTTACATCAAATAATTTTACCGTATCAAAATATCTATCAACAATATGAACTTTTGGGAGTAAATTTTTTTTGAAATTAACATAAATCCATTTTTTAAAATTTAATTTGTCAATAGTGAACGACAGCAATCGCAAACAGGATTTTATTCTTATTGTCCTAATATTATTGTGCAGGTCAATAACATAATCGAAATGCTCATTTTTTAGTTCGGAAACAGTTTGATAAAAATGATTACTTAAAACATGAACTTTATCTATATAAGGATTAGAGACAACAATATTTGAAAACTGTTTTTTGGTAAGGAAATGTACTTCTGCACCATCAACCTGTTGCTTTAAACAACGAATAACCGGAGTAGTTAAAACAATATCTCCAATTGAACTAAAACGAATTATTAAAAATTTAACCAATTTTTGAATTTGTTTTTATTCGTAAAAGACAAGTTGTTACACTTGTTTATATAAACTTTTTGACGAAACAATTATTTATTTTTTGTAAGGAATGTTAAAAGGTCAAACCAAACTTCTCTTTTGCAATCTGAAGAATTCCATAAAATTCGCGACCCGTGAGTGCCTTTTTTATCACCGCTTGGTTTAAAAAGAGTTTTATATTCAGAAGACACTCCTGAAAGTAAAGTAGCCATGAATGGATATTCTATTTTTGCACAAGCAGCATAAACAGGCTTTTTCAATCCTGTAATTTCTTTTTGAATATTTAAGTTAAAAGAACTAAAATATTCGCCGGGGCTAAAAGCTATTATTGCTTTTACTTTAGGATTGTCTTTTGCAATCATTAAGCATAATGAAGCAGAATAAGAACTTCCGAGAATAATAACCGGCTTTTTATTAATATTATAAGCATAATCAATAGCAGCAATCATATCTTGCTCAGCATCTATATAGGTAGTTGGCATACCTAATTCTTTAGCTTCCCGGGCGGTTTCATTTTGTACATAATTTACCTCACCACCTGAACGCAAATCAACAGCAAGACAATTAAATCCAATTTTTACAATTTTTGGAGCAGTTTCTTTGTATTCTCCTTTACTATATCCGGCTTGATGAAAAAGGACAACATAAGTATCGCCCGGCTGTGCTTTATATAAATCAGCAGTAATGTTTATGTCATCAATAGCCTTAAATGTAACTTTTTCCTGTGCTTGAATAATTGTTGAAAAGAAAAGAATAAAAAATAAAAATGTGCTTAAAAAAGTTTTCATAACAGATATATTTTAAAAAGTAATAAAATTGCAAACATTACTTAAACAATGTCAGCCAACACAATAACGTTATTTTTTGATACTTCGATTACGCCACCTTCAATTTCAAAAAATATTTTTTTATTATTATCTTCAATCACTTTTATTCTACCTTGTTCAAGAGTTGAAATTATTGGTGCATGATTATTAAGAACTTCAAAAGAACCCTTAGTTCCGGGTACCTGAATTAATTTAATTTTTCCTGCGTATATTTTTTTATCCGGTGTTACAATTTCTAAATACATTTTTAATAAAATTAAGCGTTTGCTTTTTTTGCTTCTTCTGCTTCATCTAACATTTTTTCACCTTTTTCAATTGCCTCTTCAATCGGGCCGACAAGGTTAAATGCAGCTTCCGGATATTTATCAACTTCTCCGTCCATAATCATATTAAATCCTTTTATAGTATCTTGAATTGGCACTAACACACCTTTAAGCCCTGTAAATTGTTCGGCGACATGAAATGGTTGAGATAAAAATCGTTGTACACGTCGAGCACGATGAACAATAAGTTTATCTTCGTCTGATAACTCATCCATGCCAAGAATAGCAATAATATCTTGTAGTTCTTTGTATCTTTGTAATAACTCCTTAACTTTTTGAGCAGTATTATAATGTTCTTTTCCAACAATGTCAGCAGTTAAGATTCTTGAAGTAGAATCTAATGGGTCAACAGCAGGGTATATTCCAAGCTCGGAAATTTTTCGGTTTAGAACAGTTGTTGCATCTAAGTGAGCAAAAGTTGTTGCCGGAGCAGGGTCGGTTAAGTCGTCGGCAGGCACATAAACAGCTTGAACAGAGGTTATTGAGCCGTGTTTTGTAGAAGTAATACGTTCCTGCATAGCTCCCATTTCTGTGGCAAGCGTAGGTTGATAACCAACAGCAGATGGCATACGTCCTAATAATGCAGAAATTTCTGAACCTGCTTGAGTAAAACGAAAAATATTATCCATAAAAAACAAAATATCTTTACCTTCTCCTGTTCCTCCTCCATCACGGAAATATTCTGCTATAGCTAATCCTGACAAAGCAACTCGTGCACGAGCTCCTGGAGGTTCATTCATTTGTCCGAAAATTAAAGTTGCTTTTGATTTTTCTAATGCTTTTTTATCTACTTTTGATAAATCCCAGCCACCTTGTTCCATGTCTTTCACGAACTCATCTCCATATTGAATAACATCGGATTCTATCATTTCTCTTAGCAAGTCATTGCCTTCTCTGGTTCGTTCGCCAACTCCGGCAAATACAGAAATTCCCGAGTAAGTTTTGGCAATATTATTAATTAATTCCATAATAATAACAGTCTTGCCAACACCTGCTCCGCCAAACAATCCAATTTTCCCGCCTTTTGAATAAGGCTCAAGCAAATCAATTACTTTAATGCCTGTAAATAATACTTCTGTTTCTGTTGAAAGATCTTTAAATTTAGGAGGTTCTCTGTGTATTGGGTAACCGCCTTCTTTACTAATTGGTCCAATACCATCAATTGTGTCGCCCGTAACATTCAACAACCTGCCTTTTATTTCATTACCAACAGGCATTATGATAGGTTTCCCCAAAGCAACAACCGGCATTCCCCTATGCAATCCATCTGTAGAATCCATTGCTATGGCTCTAACTGTGTTTTCTCCCATATGTTGCTCACATTCAGCAATTAAGGTTTGCCCATTATCTCTTGTGATTTCTAATGCTTCGAGAATATTTGGCAATTTACCGGCTTCGCATTCAAAACTCACGTCAAGAACAGGACCAATTATTTGAACTATTTTCCCAACAATTTTTGACATTATTATTATTTTTGATATTCAATACTAAAAATACAAATTTAGACAATTTTCAAAGTTAAGCAAAATTAGTTGGCTTTTTCAATAATAAATAGAACAGGTTCCTGATTAAATTACAAACTTAAGCCAGAATTATGCCAATGGTTATATATTGCCAACAATCTATTTAACCCGATTAATTAATGTGGTTTTGATAAAAGATGACAGTTCCTGTTTTCGTTCCGAATTAACAGAAACTTTATCAAGATAAGTAAAAGCCAAATTAAAATATTCAACAATTTTATTTTGTGCAATTTTTTTTATCCCCAATCTATTATAAATACTAATTACAGATTTAATTTTTTTTTCAGAAGGACAATTTTTCGTAAAAAACTGATTGTAAAGTTCTTTATAATCAGCACTTTTTGCCAATTCAACAGCTTTAATTAATAAATATGTTTTTTTATTTGTAATAATATCGTTGCCAATTTTTTTTCCAAATACCTTTGTGTCTCCATACACATCGAGAAAATCGTCTTGAATTTGAAAAGCAAGTCCAAGGTTTATACCAAACAAATATAAAAATTGAGCATCTTTGTGTGAAGCGCCACCTATCAATGCCCCAATTTTTAGACTTGCTGCAATTAATACTGCTGTCTTAAGTTCTATCATTTTTAAATAATTGGCTTCTGAAACCGGCTTTTTATCTTCAAAATTCATGTCATATTGCTGCCCCTCACAAACCTGTAAGGCTGTTGTGTTAAAAACATCTAAAACTTCAAAAAAATTATTTGAGTTTGTTTTTGTAATAAATTGATAAGCAATTATCGACATAGCATCGCCGGAAAGAATAGCAACATTTGAATTCCATTTTGTGTGCACGGTCGGTTTGTTTCTTCGCAACGAAGAATTATCCATTATATCGTCGTGAAGAAGAGTAAAATTATGAAATATCTCAAGAGCTAATGCTGCATTTATCGCTTTATCAATATCATCAGAAAATAAATTACACGCCATTAATACAAAAACAGGACGTATTCGTTTACCACCGAGCGACAAAATATATTTTATTGGTTCATATAATTGTCTTGGTTCTTTAACAAAATTCTCATTATTAATTTGCTTGTTTACAAGTTCTTGTAAATCTTTATATGAATACATGGAATTAGTTTAAAGTTATAAAGTTATACAACAGACTACAAAAGAACTACAACTTCTCGTACATGCCACAGAAACCTCTCATAATCATCATAATGACAGCTAACATTATGATTTTAGATTGTTTCCCGAACCATCAGGGATTTTTTATTGACTATTGATTATTGTCTATTGTTCGCTAACATATTGGTTAATAGCTTTATAATGTTATATTTTATTTTAGATTTTTAAATATTAAGTCATTGAAATTCATCATGCTAAAAACAAATAATCAATAGTAAATCAGCAATAGAAAATCGCTGAACTATAGGGATTGAAATATAAGTAATCCGGAAAAACAATATAACAATTGAGCAATTAAACAATCCAGAGTACTTGTGATAAAACTGTTCTTGTTTTGCAACATCTATAATAAAGTGTATTACCGGGGTTTTTTCAAATATTATTTAACTCAAATAAACCTTTTTTCAAAATATTTGTTATTCCTTGTTCTAAACTAATTAATTCACGACCTAAAATTTTTCTCATGTTTGTATTATCAGGCAATCGTCTTCTCATATCCCCATCTTTTAAAGGAGGTAAAAAAACAACTTTAGATTTTGAATTTGTCAATTTAATAATTGTATCAGCGAGTGAAATGATTGTTACTTCATTATTTCCGCCAACATTCACAACATCATTAACAATAAGATTATTATTAAAAGCTTTTACACATGCCTCAATATTATCATCAATATAACAAAAAGTACGTGTTTGCAGACCATCACCATAAATAGTTATATCTTCGTTTTTTAGAGCCTTCATAATAAACTTACTAATAACAAAATCTTTGCTTTGTTTTGGACCATAAGTATTAAAAAAGCGAAAAATAGTATAGTCTAAATCATATTCTTGTTTAAACGATTTTAAAAACGCTTCACCAACATTTTTAACAATAGCATAAGGTAAACGGGAATTTAATGGTGTTGTATATACATTTTGCGGGAACTCGACAGGCTCTCCATAAATTTCTGACGATGAAGAAAAAAACATTCTTTTTACTCCGGTATTTTTTGAGATTGAAAGGATGTTCTTAATACCGTCAATGTCTTTAAGTACCTTAACCGGATTTTCTTGGGTTCGTTGCACGCCAACCATTGCCGCATAATGAAACACATAATCGAACTTATAAGCTAACATTATTTCGGCAATGTCGGTATAATTATTAACATCACATTTAATAAATTTAAAATTTTTAAACGTTTGTGGAGGTAATTTTTTTTTATTTCCGGTTGAGAGATTATCAACTATAACTAAATAGTTATCCTCATCTTGTAAAAGTCTTTCGGAAAGAACGCTTCCTATAAAACCTGCACCACCTGTAATTAGAATTTTTTTCATGGTTTGTCTTTTTAAAAAGATGTAACTGTTTATAACAGAGACGTTACATGTAATGTCTTTGTTATTTAGCAATTTTTAACTGTTCTATCTCAATATCTTCTTCTTCGTCGAATATTTGAATTAACGGTTCTGCAAATGCTTTAGTTGTAATTATTTTTTCTAATGATAATAGCAATGACGGTAATAAAATAAGGTTAGAAAACATTGCAAAAAGTAATGTTATTGATACTAACATTCCTAAAGCTGCAGTGCCGCCAAAATTTGATGCAATAAATATTGCAAAACCAAAAAACAAAACAATAGAGGTGTACATCATACTAACACCTGTTTCTTTTAAAGCTTCGACAACAGATGTTTTTATATCCCAATCATGAACTTTTAATTCTTGCCTATACTTTGCCAAGAAATGAATGGTGTCGTCAACAGAAATGCCAAAAGAAATACTAAAAACCAAAATGGTTGAGGGTTTTATCGGTATTCCAAAATATCCCATGAGGGCTGCAGTTAACAATAGAGGGATTAGGTTTGGGATAAGCGACACAAAAACCATTCGAAACGATGCAAACATCCACGACATTATTAATGCTATAATAATAATAGCGAGAAGTAAACTCACCAATAAATTTTTTATCAAATATTTTGTGCCTTTAAAAAAAATTATACTTGTCCCTGTTAATATTGTATTATACTTATTAGGAGAGAACACTGTATTTATATCAGCTTCGATTTTTTCTGCAAGCGATTTCATTTTATCTGTACCGATGTCCTTCATTTGAATATTAATACGAGCAATTTGGTGGGTACTGTCAACGAACGAACTGATTAAATTTCCAGTATCGTTAAATTTAGATGCATAAGCCATTATAAAATTTTTATCCATATTATTTGGAAGACTGTATTTACGTGGATTTCCTTTATAGAATGCTTGTCTTAAAAATTTTATGGCATCAACCATCGACATTGGTCTTGAAAGTTCCGGATATTTACTAAGCGATTTTTCTAATTTTTCAATTTTTTTAAATGTTTTTGTATTAAATGCACCTTTTTTCTTTTTGGTATCAATTAATATCTCAAGAGGCATTACTCCATTAAAATGTTTTTCAAAAAATTTTAAATCTTTATAAATAGGGTCGTGTTTGGGAAGGTCATCAACAATATATCCTGTACTCTTCATTAGAGTAACACCATATATTCCCAAACCAATTATTACGGCAAAAACAAAATATACTAATTTACGATGGTTAAGTGTAACATTAATAAGATTCTGAATTATAAAATGAACTTTTTTATTATCTAAGTGTTTAGTGTGTTTTGATTTGGGAGGTGGAAGAAAACTAAAAAATATTGGGATTAACAATATTGACAAAACAAATACTCCCATAATATTTAATGCCGCAATAATACCAAACTCTGTTAATATGCTGCTACTTGTAATAATAAAAGTAGCAAAACCCGAGGCTGTTGTTAAATTAGTCAAAAATATTGCATTACCGGTTTTTTGGATAACCCTTTGTAATGCTTTAATTTTGTTTCCGTGTTGTTTATATTCGGAATAATATTTATTCAACAAAAATATGCTATTTGGAACACCAATAACAATAAGCAAAGGCGGTATCATTCCTGAAAGAATGGTAATCTCATAGTTAAAAAGCACCATAGAGCCCATAGACCAAATAACACTAATGCCAACAACAAGTATTGGGAAAAACACGGCTTTAAACGACTTAAAAAACAAATACAAAATAAAAGCACAAACCAAAAAAGCTAAAACAAGAAACATATACAATTCAGCTTTAACTTTGTTTGAAATAGCAGTCCTAATATATGGAAGTCCTGAATAATGAAATTTTAAATTATACCTTTCCCCGTACTGCTCAATTTTTTGTTTAACATCTTCAACTATTTTAACTCTTTCTTTTGTATTAAGTTTTTTCGGAGACAAGCTTACTGCCATTAAATAAACTTTATTTGTATCGTTGTATAATAAACTTTTATAAAAAGGCAGATTTTGTGCTATTTTAACCAAACTATCTAATTCGTGCTGTGTTTTAATATGCTTTGGGAAAATAGGGGATAATTCAAACTTTTTTTCTTCAGAATTTTTTATTACATTGATTATGTGTGCTATTGAAACAACATTGGTAATACCATTCATGTGTTTAATAGTATCGTTTAAAGCAATCCAATTATTAAATTTTTCAAGTTGAAAAAAATTAGTATCCTTAACACCAATTGCAAAAATATTTGCTTGCTCACCAAATTTTTTTTTCGAATACTGATAATCTAAAAAGGAGGTGTCTTTCTCGGGAAGCATCTGAACGTGCCTATACGACATGCGTATAAAACTAGCCTGATAGGCCATAAAAACAGTAATTATTGCAATGGCAGCTAAAAACCAAACTCTTTTTCGCAAAATTACTCTAGCTACTAATATCCACATTTATAATAAGATATATAAAATTTCTAACTTCAACACATTTTTCAAATGTAAAGGGCTAAAGTACTATTTTATTAATATTTTTCAAAGAAGATTTTTTTTTATTAATAGCATTAGTTCTGCATGTCTTTCCTAAAAAGGTTGAGAAGCTTTGATTACATTCTTCCGGATGTTACCATGAACGAAATCAAAAAATATTATTATTTATAATGTATGAGTCCACTCCGAAAAGTCTTTTTTTGCCACAAAGGCACCAAGACATTCGCCAGCTGGCGGATTGAAAATAAATTCTTTATGACTTATTGTTTTAGTAGCATTTCCTTTTATTTTACTTTTTGGAGTGGACTCAAGTATAGTACATACTTGCAGGTTCGAGATATAAAAAATATCCCTTATGATAATATATCTTTCAATAATTTTTTTTTGCTAAATAAGTTGCATCCAAAATTTATTTGTATTTTTACAACTTAGTTTAAATAAATTTTTTTCTAAGAATGAATTACACTTTAATTGATTTTTTAACATTATTAGGTGCTTTAGGTTTATTCCTTTTTGGCATGAAGTTAATGAGCGAAGCCCTACAAAAAGTTGCAGGTAATAAAATGAGAAGCATTTTATCTGCAATGACATCAAACAGAATAAAAGGGGTTCTTACCGGTGTTTTGATTACAGCCATTATCCAATCATCTTCGGCAACAACCGTGATGGTTGTAAGTTTTGTTAATGCCGGACTTTTGTCATTAATACAATCTATTGGCGTAATAATGGGTGCGAATATTGGAACGACTGTAACAGCATGGTTAATTTCAATTATTGGCTTTAAAATAAAAATTAGTGCTTTAGCACTGCCTTTGATTGGTCTTGGCTTTCCTTTAATTTTTTCAAAAAACAAAAAGTTAAGTTCGTGGGGTGAGGTTATTTTTGGTTTTTCAATACTTTTTATTGGTTTAGAAAGTTTAAAATCATCGGTGCCAAACATAAGCAACAGCCCTGAGATTCTCTCATTTTTAACAAATTACACAAACTTAGGATTTGGTTCTGATTTAATGTTTTTAGCTATTGGCACATTACTAACCATTGTTATTCAATCTTCAAGTGCAACAATAGCGTTAACTTTAGTGATGTGTAACAATGGTTGGATTCCTTTTGAGATGGCAGCTGCTATGGTGCTGGGAGAAAATATTGGCACAACAATTACTGCAAATATAGCTGCTTTGGTTGCTAATGCTTCGGCAAAACGGGCAGCACGGGCTCACTTTATTTTTAATATTTTGGGGATAATTTGGGTGATGCTTATTTTTCATCTTTTCCTTAACATGATAGCTTGGTTAACAATTAAGTTTACAGGGCAATCGCCATTTGAGATAAATTCTGCAATACCAATTGCTTTATCATTATTTCATTCAATTTTTAATATTACAAATGTTCTCTTATTAGTTTGGTTTGCACCTGTAATTGTTAAAATTGTTGAAAAAATTATTCCTTTTAAGGAAGATGAGAAAGAAGAATTTCGTTTACAATATATTTCTTCCGGGCTATTGTCAACATCAGAATTATCAACACTTCAGGCTAAAAAAGAAATCGTTTCGTATGCAAATCACACAAAAAAAATGTTTGAGTTTGTAAAAATATTATTTGATGAAATTATTGAAAAAAATTTTAGTAAGCTATATGACCGTTCTTTAAAATATGAGGATATAAGTGATAATATTGAAGTAGAAATTGCTTCTTACCTAACCAAAATTTCTGAAGGAGAGCTAAGTGCTTCTGCATCTAAAAGAGTTAGCACAATGTTAAAAATGATAAGTGATATTGAAAGTGTTGCTGATTCTTGCTATAATCTCTCAAAAGCATGTAAACGAAAATTTGAACAAAAACAACCTTTTCAACCAAATTCGGTTAAAAATATTCATACTATGTTTACCTTAATTGACGAAGCTATTGATACAATGATTTATAATCTTGAACATGATTATCATTTAGTATCGTTAAAAAAAGCTAATGAGGTAGAAAAAGGAATTAATCAATACAGAACCGAATTAAAACAAGAACATCTAAACAATATTAAAAACAAAAAATACACTTATCAGTCAGGCGTTATTTATAGTGACATTGTTTTAGAATGCGAAAAATTGGGTGATTATGTTATTAATGTTTCTGAAGCATTAAACGAAATAAAAGAATAATATTGTTAAATAATATCTGCACAAAAACTAATGAATTCACTATTATCGGTCATTGCGAATCCCGAAGTTTTGAGTAACAGCCTGTAAATCATCGGGTTGTTCATTCTCGCAATAACGACAAATATTAAGTTTTCGTGCAGATACTAATTATACTTTGAGATGTTATATTTTGCGTAATATAATTTGTTATTTAGCTTCGCTGCCTGCCCTGTGAAATTGTTTGCCAAGTGAAATGCGAAGCAATATTTAACAGGGTCATTTGTTGTCATTTGGCTTCGCCGTCATTTGTTGTCATTACGCTTCGCTACGGGGCAGGTCCGCTAGCTGGCGGATTAAAATTATAATTGTTTTGTAGTGTATAAATTAGCTCAAATTATTACGAAGCAGAGTATGGTTTATTGAAAATTCAAAAAATGATAAGTCCAAAATATCTAACACAAGGGGATAAAATTGCAATTATCTCAACAGCAAGAAAAATAACGAAAGAAGAGGTTGCTCCTGCAATTAAAAAATTTAATGATTGGGGTTTGAATGTTGTGCTTGGTAAAAATATATTTAATTCTTATAATCAATTTGCAGGCACTGATGACGAGCGTTTGTCTGATTTACAACAAATGCTTAATGACAATTCGATAAAAGCAATTATGTGTTCGCGTGGAGGTTATGGTACTGCAAGAATTATTGATAAAATAAATTTTGATGAGTTTATAAAAAACCCGAAATGGCTTGTCGGGTATAGTGACATTACGGTTTTGCATTCAAAAATTAATATGTTGAATATTGAAAGCATTCATGCAACAATGCCAATAAATTTCCCAAAATCAAACGAAGATACCGAAAGTATTATCAGTTTAAAAAAAGCATTGTTTGGCGAACAAATAAAACAAGAAATTAAATCACATAAATTTAATAAAACAGGCTCTGCCAAAGGAACATTAATTGGCGGCAATCTTTCAATTTTATATAGTTTGAGAGGCACAAGTTTAGATTTAGATACTGATAATAAAATTCTTTTTATTGAAGATTTAGATGAGTATTTATATCACATCGACAGAATGATGCAAAATTTAAAGCTCGGCAATAAATTAGAAAACCTGAAAGGGCTTATTGTTGGCGGTATGTGCGACATGAACGACAACACAACACCTTTTGGGAAAAATGCTTATGAAATTATTAATGAAGCTGTTGCCGAATATGATTATCCTGTATGTTATAATTTTCCTGCAGGACATATTAAGCAAAACCTTGCATTGATTCTGGGCAGAAAAATAGAGATTGAAATTAATAATTTACAAACAACGGTTGAATTTGACATGTAACCGCTTCGCACCGGTTTAATCCCAAAGCTTTGGGATTAAACCTCATGGTTGATGATTATTATTAAATATTTAGTCCACTCCGAAAAGGGATCAAGTTCAAAAGTTGGGGATTAATTTGTCTATATTTACAAAAAAATATTATTTGTTTTTTATTTGTTTTACGTTGATAGCCTGAAGGGCTTAAACAATAATAACACCGAATCGCAAACAATA
>JAUVJB010000118.1 GCA_030592465.1 Bacteroidota bacterium
AAAAAATTAGCAGCTCAGTATGACAGAATGAAATTCAAAGAAAAATTTGATGAAGAAATGAATCAACTTAAAGACGAGCAATAGTTTTTATAACTTTAATAAAAAATCAGCAGTATTTTTTACTGCTGATTTTTTTTTCATTATTATTTTTTTGTAACTTGTACATGAATTTTTAAATTTTATGAAATGAAAAAAATATTACTAATTGCACTTACTTTACTAACAGTTGCAGCATCATATAACCCTACATTTGCTCAAAAAAAGAGAAAAGTGCTCAAGAAAAGTGAGAAACATGCACCAAGTTGGGTTAATGGACTTGAAGAAGATTATATTATTGTCGTGGGTTCGGGCAGTGATATTGAGCAAGCACAACAAAATGCTCTTAATAAAGTTAAAGAACGTATTGTAACCTCAATTGCCGAAAACATTAAAACAAGCAGTGATTATCAAAAAAAAGAACTTACTGCCGGTAATGTTTCTAATTTTTTTGAAAATTATGAAACTACCACAAAAACCCAATCTGCTGATATAGCTTTTGTTAAAGGTATTTCACTTAGTAAAGCCTCTGCTTTTTATTGGGAAGAAGTAAGAGAAAGCAATAACACAACCAGGGCTTATTACCATATTAAATATCCTTTCAGCAAAATCCGTTTAAAAAAATTAATATTCGAATTTGAAAAAGCTGATAAGAAACTAACTGAACAATTAACAGCAATAACTGATAATATTGATAATATTACGTCAATTGAAGAAATTATTAAAAGCATTAAAGAACTTGAAAGTTTACGTGAATCTTTTATTGACCAACGAAAAAACACTGCCGATTTAGGCATTATTCAGCTTAAATCAAAACTTAAATCAATTGCTATTGTGCCTATTGAAAACACTTTGGGACAAATTATTTACTCGTTAAAAATTGGCGATAACATTGTTACTACTGCACGAAAACCAAGAGTAACATCAAAATGTGCTAAAATTATTTCTACTTTAAATAATCAGGACACCTGGACTATTAACTATGATTATTCAAATTGTTATGAAGACCCTGATAATTGTATTAAGGTGGAATATAATTTTTCGGGAGTTAAAGTGAAAAATCAATTCAATTTTAATATTAATGCAAATAAAATCGAGGTTTTTATTCACGATGATATTAATCTTTCTGCATTAGAACAAGAAGATAGCACAATTACAAGAACTAAATGTAATATGGTTATTGTGTCAAAATATGACAGCCCTTTTATTATTGAAAAAGTTATTTTAAAATGGAAAAGCCTTGCTCCTGTTATTATTAGTGAGATAAATATGGAATTTCAAGGCAAAGGAAACCACGATTTAGAATTATTTATTGAACAACCACTTGATAAAGAGCAATATAGTGCAAAAAAACAATCTCTTATTTCAGGTAGTATTTATTATGCTTCACCATCAGGAGAAAAAAGAACTTACAAATTATATAATCAGCAAGTTACTACTAACTGGTAGAATAGTTTAATGTTTAAAGTTTTCGCAGATTTTGTAATTATTTTGTTTAAAGGATAAATAATAAATCTGCGAATTTCTTTTTTTTGAACAGAAATAATACTAAATCGCAATCAACTTATTCACATTTTTTTGGTATTAATCCTGTTTATTTAAAATCAAGATTAAATTGTTGTTTTAATTTTTCGAGATTTGGGTTTATTTTATTGAGGTGTTCATATTTATCTGCATCAGTATAGAGTTTAGCTTTTTCATTTTTTCTCTCGTCAATAGTATAACGCAAACTAATATTATTAGTCTTTAATGATTGTTTTAAGTAATTAATTAAATCTGTTTTCTCCGTTTTTATTTCATTTTCTTGAATAGGATTTAATATTTGAAGCTCAATAATATTATCGTCTTTTAAAACCGGTTTACTTGATTTTAAAGTGCTATAAAAATGAGGTTTGTCTAATTTAACTTTTTCTGTAAATTTATTCCACACCAAAATTAATTCATCTTGTGTAAACTTATTATCACCAAAATCTTCGCTTGCCTGTAAAAGCGGTGTAGAATCATTCTCTTTATAACTTACAGGGTTATCGTTCAAATTTCCACTAATAGCGTCTTTAATTGACGGGCTTGTTGAAATATGATGTTTTAGTTTAAAATTCTTTTTTTTATCAATTTTGATTGAAGAAGATATTGATTTGCTTACAGCTTTTTGTTCAGTTTGTGTGTTATTGGTAAATTCTTTTTTTTGAGTTTCTTCAGGCTTTTTTTCTACTTCAGACTCTTTTTTTTTTGAATTAATAATATTACATAATTGAAATAAAGCCAATTCAACATGTAATCGCTTATTAATACTTATTTTGTAGTTTAAATCGAAAGAGTTAGTAATACTTAAAGCAGAGAATAAGAAATCGACAGAGCACAATTCTGATTGTTTTTGATAATTATCACGTATTCCTGCCCCTACTTCCAAGAGTTGAACAGTCTGGTTATCTTTACACACTAACAAATCACGCAAGTGGTTACTTAATCCTGTAAGAAAATTATGAGCATCAAATCCCTGATTAAGAATATCGTTAAATATTAGTAAAACATTTGATACATCGCCGTTAAGAAATGCAGTGGTTAGCTTAAAGTAATAATCATAATCAAGAACGTTTAAATTATCAATAACATCTTTATAAGTTATATTATTACCTGCAAAACTTACAATTTGGTCAAATACTGAAAGAGCATCACGTAATGAGCCATCGGCTTTTTGAGCAATTATAGTTAAAGCATCAACTTCGTAAGTAATATTTTCACTATTGGCAACATACTCAAGATGCTTAACAATATCATTAATCTCAATTCGATGAAAATCAAATATTTGACATCGCGACAAAATTGTTGGTATAATTTTCTGTTTTTCAGTAGTAGCTAAAATAAAAATAGCATGAGAAGGAGGTTCTTCAAGAGTTTTTAAGAACGCATTAAAAGCTTGAGCCGACAACATGTGAACCTCATCAATAATATATACACTATAATTTCCAATTTGAGGAGGAATACGAACTTGGTCGATTAAATTTCTAATATCTTCAACGGAATTGTTTGAAGCTGCGTCTAACTCATGAATATTATATGAGCGTTCTTCCTTAAAACTTTTGCACGATTCGCATTCATTGCATGCTTCAAAATCACTACTGAGATTATTACAGTTAATTGTTTTAGCAAAAATACGTGCACACGTTGTTTTGCCCACACCTCGTGGACCACAAAATAAATATGCATGTGCAAGATGTTCGTTTTTTATTGCATTTTTTAAGGTTGTAGTAATTGATTCTTGTCCAACAACAGAATGAAAATTTGTTGGCCGGTATTTTAAAGCTGAAACAATGTAATTTCCCATTATTATTAATTATATTTTTATTGCTCAAAGATAAACAAATATAAAAAATATTTATTAAGTATATTTTAAAAATTTATTAAATATTTTTTTGTTAAGTTTAACATGTTTTTTATTAACTAATTAGTGTGCATCCGTAAAGTCAGATTTAAGCAATTTGAGATCTGCCTGTGCCTGTCTGCGTGTGCGTGTCGCACGCAAACAGGTTTATGTTCGTCAGCTAATGTAAGATTAAAAGTTATAAATCTCGACGTCAGTCCGCCAGCTGGCGGATAGTTTTTCAGAATAGACTCATAAATATAAGATTAAAAAAATTTGAAATATTAAAAAAAAATCATACTTTTGCACGCTAATAATTTATTAATTAATCTAAAAATAAAACCTTATGGTTAATCAGTACGAAACCGTTTTCATTTCAAATCCCGTTTTATCTGAATCTCAGGTAAAGGAAACGGTTGAAAAATTTAAAAAAATTATAACTGATAATGACGGGGAAGTTATACATGAAGAAAATTTGGGCTTAAAAAAATTAGCCTATCCTATTCAAAAAAAATCGACAGGTTTTTATTATCTGCTTCAATTCAAAATTGAAGGTGAGTTTCTTTCTAAATTAGAAATTCAATTTAAACAAGATGAACGTATTATGCGTTTTTTAATTACAAAAATGGATAAATACGCTATTCTGTACAGTGAAAAGAAAAAAAGTATGAAAATAGCTAAAAAAGAGGAGGATAAATAAAAATGGCAGATAATTCAGAAATTAGATATTTAACACCGGTATCGGTTGACATAAAAAAGAAAAAATATTGTCGATTTAAAAAGAATAAAATTAAATATATTGATTATAAAGATCCTGAATTTTTAAAAAAATTCTTAAACGAGCAAGGTAAAATATTACCACGTAGAATTACAGGGACTTCATTAAAATATCAAAGGAAGATTTCAGTAGCAATTAAAAGAGCTCGCCAGATAGCTTTATTGCCTTATGTTACAGATATGTTAAAATAATTTTAAGGAGGAAAAAAAATGGAATTAATATTAAAAAACGACATAAAAAACCTAGGCAATAAAGATGATATACTTACGGTAAAAAATGGTTATGGTAGAAATTATCTTATTCCTAAAGGATTTGCAATATTAGCTACTTCTTCGGCAAAAAAAGTTCATGCTGAAAATCTTAAACAAAAAGCTTTTAAACAAGAAAAACTTAAAGCCATAGCTTTAGAAACTGCGAGAAAACTTGAAAATAAAATCATTAAAATTGGTGCTAAAACAAGCACAACCGGCAAGATTTTTGGTTCAGTTAATACAATACAAATAGCAGAAGCTATTAAAAAGAAAGGTATTGAAGTTGATAGAAAAATGATTTTTATTGACCAAGAGCATATTAAAGAAATTGGTAAATATATTGCTACATTAAAATTACATAAAGAGGTTAAGATTGAATTACCTTTTGAGGTTGTTTCCGAATAGATGTAATTTAAAGAATAATTTATATAGTAAAAAAAACTTCTGAGATAATCTTAGAAGTTTTTTTTATGTTTTCCAATCCTGAGAAATCAAAACCGGAAGTTTAGCATACCTGTAGAAATAAAATAGAATTAAAATTGTCAATAAATATGACTGCATTATTTTAGGCTTATACACATTGTACTTCACCGTATTTATTATTATTTTCTATTTTCAACTGCAATAATTATATCATCATCAATATTTGATGTTCTTTTTAAAACTATTTCTAAATAATCGCTGCCAATTTTTTGTTTTAAATTTTCGATATTTCTAATCAAAACATTATACGGTTCATTGTTATTCTTTTCTTGCAAAACAAGTCTCCGCAGGGTGTATTTTGTGAGGGTTAATATAAAACCACTTTTTCTTCGCCGTCTGATTTAGCATAAGCTCTAAACATGCCTGTTGTGTTATAACAAACAACAATGTTACCGTCTTTATCAACAGCAATAATTCCGCCATCGCCACCTGCTTTAACTAACTTGTCTTTAATAACATAATTAGCAGCACTGTCAAGTGTCATATTTTTATATTCCATTAAAGCAGAAATATCGTAAGCAACAACATATCTAATAAAATATTCGCCATGTCCGGTTGCCGAAACAGCACAGGTTTTGTTATTTGCATAAGTGCCTGCACCAATTATCGGGGAGTCTCCTACCCTTCCGAAATGTTTATTTGATATTCCGCCGGTTGATGTGCCTGCTGCCAAATCACCAAATTTATCAAGAACTACACAGCCGACAGTGCCATGTTTTTCAATCTTGTTTCTTTTAATTTGCTTTTGCAGATAATCCCATCTTTTTTGAGTAAAAAAATAGCTGCTGTCAACAAGCTCAATGTTTTGTTGTTTTGCAAATAAATAGGCTCCTCTACCGACTAAAAGAACATGAGGGGAATTTGTCATTACTTTTCGAGCTGCAGAAATAGGATTTTTGATATTGCTAACTTCTGCCACAGCACCTGCATTTAGAGTTTTCCCATCCATTATTGAAGCATCAAGTTCATTTTTACCGTTGTGAGTAAAAACAGCTCCTTTACCTGCATTAAACAAAGGCGAATCTTCAAGAATTTTTATCACATTCTCTACTGCATCAACTGCGTGTCCGTCATTTTTTAAAATATCAATACCTTTTTCAAGAGCTTCAAGTAATTTAGCTTTATACTTAATCTCCATTGTCTCTGAAATATCTTTTTTAATAAAATTCCCTGCCCCTGCATGTATAACTATTACATAATTATTGGCGGTTTTCTCTTTAACTTTATTTGTTGTTTGTTTTTGAGGAGTAGATGCTTTCTTTTTTGCATTTTTTATTATTGGGACTAATAAAAAAGGAATAGCAAATATAATAAGTGCGTATAAATATGGTTTTATGTATTTAAAGTCTATTTTCCTCATGATTTTTTAAATTTATTTTTTATAAAGATAAGGGTTTTTTAATTTAAAGTTTAAAATTTAAGATTTAAAGTTGAGCATTAGCTAACAGCCGGATAATAAGTTTTGTCTTTTGTCTTGTTTAATCTAAATTCGTAAATCTAAATTCTAAAATCTTATTCTTTTGTCTTTTATCTTATTATTTTTGCCTTTTTAAAAACATAAAAAAATGAAAAAACGAGTTATACTTTATTTTGAATATGCAATGTTTTGGATGATTTATTTTATTATCAGTCGTCTGATTTTTTTAGCATACAACTATCCCTTTACAGGAAAATTAACTTTTTCGGAAATTTTTCTCTCTAACCTTTACGGCTTAAGACTCGACCTTTCGGTTACAGGTTATATTATGCTGATTGTGGGTTTGATATTTGTCTTTACAACTTTTACAGATGGTAAAATTCTTTATAAAATTTTAACTCCTTTTACAGTTATATTTTCATTTATATTTAGTTTTATAATTATATCAGATTGTGAACTATATAGAAATTGGGGTTTCCGCATGGACACAACTCCTTTACTATATTTACGAACACCAACCGAAGCAATTGCATCTGTTAAAGCAGGGATGATAATAATGCTTATATCATTCTTCTTAATTTTATTTATCACATCTGTTTGGTCTTATCGGAAATTTTTCAAAAACAAAATCAAACAATTAAAACCCAACAATTATAAATCGGCATTATTATTTCTGTTTATTAGTGCAGCAATGATATTGCCTATTCGCGGCGGCATCGGTATAGCTCCAATTAATGTAGGAATGGTATATTTCAGCAAAACAAATTATGCTAATAATGCTGCTGTAAATGTAATTTGGAATGTTGGTTATTCATTAGCCAATCTTGGGGCAACAGATAAGTCGTATCATTTTATGGATGATAAAAAAGCAGAAAAAACAGTTGCTGACCTATACTCAGACAACGGAAAAACAGAAAAATTAATTAAAACAGATAAGCCAAATATTGTAATTCTTGTGTTAGAAAGTTTTACATCAAAAATAATAGGTGTTCTTGGCGGACGTTCATACGTTACACCTAATTTAAACAGGTTATCGCATCAAGGAATATTGTTTGACCATTTTTATGCCAGCGGAGATAGAAGCGATAAAGGTATTGTTGCGATTTTAAGTGGTTATCCGGCACAACCGACATCGTCAATAATAAAATTCCCTCAAAAAACGCATACTCTTCCATATTTGTCTCACACACTTGCCAAAATGGGGTATTCTTCTACTTTTTATTATGGTGGAGACATAAATTTTGCTAACATGAGGTCTTATTTTGCCAATGGTGGTTTTAATACGGTTACAAAAGATGATTTTAAAAAATCAGACTGTAATTCAAAATGGGGCGTTCACGACCATATTATGTTTAAACGTTTACTTAATGATATTGACAAAGACAATCATCACTTTTTAAAAGTCTATTTCACATTAAGCAGTCACGAGCCTTTTGATGTACCTATGAAAACTGTTATAAAAGGTGATGATGAACAAGATAAGTTTCTTAATGCAGCTTATTATACCGATAGTTGCATTGGTAATTTCTTTGAGCAGGCAAAAAAAAGAGCATGGTGGAATAATACTATTTTTATTTTAGTTGCAGACCATGGCGTACGTTTGCCGGATAACACACCAATTAATGCAGTTTTAAAATTTAAAATCCCAATGTTATGCTTAGGTGGTGCTTTAACAAAACAAGATACAATAATACATACTTATGGCTCACAGGTTGATATTCCAAAAACTCTTTTAAAACAGTTGGAAATTGAAACTGAAAAATATCAGTTTAGCAAAGACCTTTTATCTAAAACATCGCCTTCGTTTGCATTTTTTAGCTATAATAATGGTTTTGGATTTGTATCGGACAGTTTACAACTCGTTCACGATAATGTAACAAATAAATACACTACTGATATTGGAAGTACTGAGAATGACAAAGACACATTAAAAGCTTGTTTGCAAGTGCTTATAAATGATTTTAATAATCAGGGAAATAATTAGGAATTACGAATTTAATAATAACCTGAGTTCGATTATTAATCGACTAAAAATAAGTTAATTATGTATTTTTTAATTAACAATTTCCTGAAAGGAAAAAATATGATTAGCCCACGATTTTAATCGTGGGTATTGATAACAAACAAGATAACCGCAGGGAGCAGTCTGTTAATTAGAACATAAATTTTATCCCCCTGCGGAATTAAGAGAAGTTTTCGAAAAGTATAGGTTCTTAAATTAATGTTTTTTATTGATTTTGAGAATGAAATATATTTAGAATAATTTGATTTTTAGGCAACTTTATTTTGGCGAATAACAATTTGTATTAACCGAGCTGAGGTTAATACTCATCTTGACTAACAATTTATTTTTAAATTTCAACATTTATTATAATTTTACAAAAGTTTAATAAATTGGTAATATTAATAATTTTAAAAAAAAGTAATTAATAAATTTATTTAATTATGATAATTTATAGCCAAAAAAATATTCATAAGTGGTTGTTTTGGAGAAAAAAGAGTATGTTGTTCTATTGTTTTGCTTCAGGGATTTTATACGGAGCTTTTATCTTTGTTGGAACATTTGTTGTCAGATTAATTTGGGGAGAGGAAATAGCACAGGTTATCGACAA
>JAUVJB010000161.1 GCA_030592465.1 Bacteroidota bacterium
AAGTTTAAATCTCTATCTTATAATATTTTAAGAAGGTCCATTTTCTAAAAACAAATCAACATATTTAGTATCAATATTTGTAAAATGATTAATAATCCATGATTTAACAAAAGTCATAAAATCGTCGAGAAATCTTACTTTACCTCTATTAAAATCATTTTGGAAATTAGTAATTTCTTTTATAAATACTTGATGTTCTTTAATATGGGCTTTTGCATCGGCATAACTAAATTCTTTAAAATAATTTTCTTCAGTTGAAAAATGATAAGAAGTATAATCAGATAGACCTTTTAAGAGTTCTTTAATTTCTTTTTTGCCTTTTTCCTTTTTAAAGCCAACATATAGTTGATTTGCAATATCGACTAATTTTTTATGTTGCTGGTCAAGTTCATCAATTCCTATTACTAAATCATCATTCCATTCAACAAGGAATTCACCTGTTAAAATTTTATTCGATTTTTTTTCGTCTTTTACTGCCTTGCCACCCTTTTTTGTTGAACTTAAACCAAGCTCATTAATCTTTAATTTCAAATCATCAATTATCTTCTCTTGTTCTACTTCTTTTTGCATTAATTCTTGTTTAACTGCCTCTAATTCGTCTGTTTTAATTTTCAATTGATTTTCGTCGTATTCAACTTCTTTAGCTTTTTTTTCAAGCTCTTCAGCCTTTAATTTTAGGTCGGTAATATCAAAAGAAATTTTTAATACTTTATACACGTTATCTTCTTTATCATATACAGGTGTATAAGTTTCTGATAACCAAAGTGTTTTATTATTAAAATTAACCTTATTTACTTCTTTCTTAGTAATACCTTTTTTTAGCTCTTTCCAGAAATGATTATAAATCCTCAATTCTTCTTCATTAAAATCATAACCATCTTTATGATGCATTCCTTTTATTTGATCTTTAGGCAATCCAATATAATCAGCATATGGGTCATTAACATCAGTAATGTAACCATTTATATCATACTCAACAGTGAAACATGAAGAACTTAAAGCCTGAATTAAACCTTGCATTTCGAATTCTTTACGGGAAGCCTCTTCTTGTGTTGCCTGCATCTCTTCAAGGTTTTGTCGCATTTCTTCTTCTTGAGCTGCCAATTCTTCACCTTGTTGTTGTGATTGAGCTAATAGCTTGGCTGTTCGTTCACTAATTTTAACACTTGAAATAGTAGATGCTATACTCTCCCCAACCTTTTCAACAAATTCAATTTGATAACGTTCGAGTTTGCCAAATGAAGCCATTTCAATAACACCAAACACCTCATTATTAAGTACTAATGGAACTAATAAAACACAATTTGGATTAGCAGTTCCCATGCCTGAAGTAATTTTAATATAATCATCGGGCAAATCGGTCATGTAAATTGTCATTCGTTCGTGGGCACAACGACCAATAAGACTTTCTCCTTTTCTAAATTGTTTATTCAATAACTTATCTCTGCCATAAGCAACTGCAGAAATTAATTCGTAATAAATATCAGATTTATTATTATCATTTAAAATATATAAAGCTCCTTGTATTGCATCAAGAGAATTAACAAGATTGCTAATAATACTAGAAGAAAGCTCTTTAATATTATTAGCATTTTGTCTCATAACATCGCCTAAATGAGTCAATCCTTGAGTAGTCCATTTTTGTTTTTCTTCTTCAATCTTTCTGTTTTCTTCCTCTTGTTTTGCATGTTTTAAACTTTTTCGCATCTCAAGTAATGAATTTCCTAAAACATCTTCATCACTGAGTAGTTTAAAATCTTTATCTAAATTACCATCCCCTATCTGTTTAGCAAATTCGGCTGTGCTATTTAAACCATCTATTAAAATATTAACGGAAATAGCCATATCTCCCAACTCATCCTTTGTTTTAAATTCTAACTTATTTGTATGACTAATTTTACCTTGTGCTAATTTTTTAAGTATGTCAGTAGTTTTTGTTAATGGAATACTAATGCTTCTCGATATATACCAAATTACTAATACAATAATTATCAAACCTAATAAACCGACAAACATTGAGACATAAAAATTATTTTTTGCTTGCTTAGTAATCACGTTTATCGGTACTGCAATAGCAATTGACCATGGACTTTGGGTTTCGCCAACTTTAATGGGATAAAATGAATAAAAATATTTTTCATTTAAACTGTCTTTATCAGTAAATGAAAATTGATCGCCTTGTTGTACCTTATCAATAATATTAAATTTTTTTGCTTTTTCACTTTCAACTATATCAATTGTTTTGCCAATATAACTTTTATTTGGATGAGCTACGATAACGCTTTTATTTGAAATTAAATAGGCATAACTTCTATCAAAAGGTTTAATCTCATTAATTAAATCATTAAAAACATCAAGAGATATATCTACACCAATAACACCAATAAACTCATTATCGTCTAACAATGGTACAATTAAACTTGTTTCTAATATTTGGTCTTCTTCTTTACCTGTATATGAATAATAATACGGTTCTTCAATAGATTCTTTTTTATCTTTTTTTAACCTTGCATAATCAGGAGTATCACCATCCAAACTTTTATAGCTAAGATTTTTCTTTATTTCATTGCCATCACGATAAAATTCATAAACATATCTACCGTAAGGCTTGTCGTAAGAACTATCTATATTACTCAGTTCCCAACTATCCCATAAGCAAATAAAATCAGGGTTAGCCTCAAATACTCCTTCATACATATCAGGATATATTTGTTTTCGCTGTTCTAATGAAATTACGCGATATTTTTTAAACGCTTGTGATAGAGTTCTTACTTTAGCCATATGAATGTTTAAAATAGCCTCAATTTTTGAAGCATACTCTTCATCAACTGTTTTTACAATATTAATAGCATCGCCATATCCTATTTTTTGAGAGCTAATGCTTATATATCCAATAGATGCAGCAAATATAATAATTGACGGAATCATTATAAAAAGCAGCATTTTTGTACTAATATTATTTTTAATTTTCATTTTTTTACAGATAAGTTTTAATGTTGTTGCTATTTACAAAATTAACTTCAAATTTAAAAAAAAATTGTGTTTTTTTATCGAATATTAATAAAAAATAATATTTGAAAAATAATAGTAACTACTCAGCCAATATAAAATATTAAAAAATAAATACTTGCCACAGATTCATATATTAAAAATAATGCTTGTGTTTTAGAATAATGTAGAATTTTTTATTGGTTTAAATTCAGGTATTTACAGTGTATGATAAACTAAGTTATATACTATACACATGAATTATCACACTTTTATGTTGTTATTATTCATATTTCCACAATTTTATAAAACACAACCAAAATAATTAATTTTTACAAAAAAAACTACCTTTGGTAGTTTGAAATCTGTGAATCTGTGGCTATTAAGGTTAATATAGCGACTGAGTAGTTACAAGTAATATAAATGAATTTAGCCAAAAAAAGTATTAAAGTTGAATGTTTCGCCAAAAAAAAAGAGTTGAAAAAAATCAACTCTTTTTAATTTATACAAATAGATATGTTTATCTATAGTTAAAAATCATTATTCAAATTCAAGAAGAACTTCACCTTTTTTAAAATTTTGATTTTCTTTAACATAAATATCTTTAATAACTCCATTTAAAGGTGAAATATAATGATTTCTCATTTTCATAGCTTCATAAACAAATAATGTAAATCCTTTTTTAACTTTTTGCCCTTTTTTAATATTAAGTTTAAATATTGAACCCGGAAGAACTGCCTTAATTATTCTCTCATCAGGCTTAACCCATTTAATTCTATTGCTAAATTTTTTGTTAAAATGAGTTAAATATTTAGAACCTTCAATTATTAATGATTTATTTTTTTTTTCAGTTTCCATACTATTACAAATTAATACTTATTAAAACGGAGGAATTCCATGTTTTTTTGCCGGTCTGTTATCAATTTTATTAGTAGAAACTTTAACAGCATGAACAAGCGTGTTTCTTGTTTCTTCAGGATTAATAACAGAATCGATATAACCTTTTGCAGCAGCAACATAAGGATTTGCAAACTTATTTTTATATTCTTTTACCTTAAGTTTACGCATTTCCTCAGGATTATCAGCAGACTCAATTTCTTTTCTAAAAATAATATTGGCAGCACCTTCAGGTCCCATAACAGCAATCTCTGCACTAGGCCAAGCAAAAACAAAATCAGCACGTAAATGTCGTGAATTCATTGCAATATAACCACCACCATAAGCTTTACGAAGTATAATAGTAATTTTTGGCACATTAGCCTCACTAAAAGCATATAATACTTTAGCACCATGACGGATTACACCTGCATGTTCTTGATCAACACCGGGTAAGTATCCGGGCATATCTTCAAAAACAACAATGGGAATATTAAAAGCATCGCAATAGCGAACAAAACGAGCCGCTTTATCAGAGCTGTCGCAATCTAAGACTCCGGCTAACACTTTTGGTTGGTTTGCCACAAATCCTACTGTTTCACCTTCTAAACGACCAAATCCAATTACCATATTAGCTGCAAAAAGCTCCTGAATTTCAAAAAAATCAGAATCATCAACAACAGTTTTAATAACATCACGAACATCGTAAGGTTGTTTGGGATTATTGGGTACTATTTCATCAATTTTATATTCTGACTTAGGTTTTTTTGGAGGAAATGCTTTTGCTTTTTGAGTATTATTCCAAGGAATAAAAGTAATTAATTTTTTAATTTGCTCGAAACACTCTTGTTCAGTTAAAGCATAAAAATGTGCATTGCCTGTAATTTCGCTATGTACCTTAGCACCACCCAAATCTTCCATTGATATTTCTTCGCCGAGAACTGTTTTAATAACGCTTGGTCCGGTGATAAACATTTTTGAAATATTCTCAACAACAAAAACGAAATCAGTTAAAGCAGGGGAATAAACAGCACCACCGGCACAAGGACCTAAAATAACAGATAATTGAGGTATAACACCTGATGATAATGTGTTACGAAAAAATATCTCACCATAACCGGCAAGAGAATTAACACCTTCTTGAATACGAGCGCCACCAGAATCGTTAATACCGATTAACGGGACTCTCATTTTAAGTGCATGATCCATAATTTTAGTAATTTTACGAGCATGCATAAGCCCCAAAGAACCTCCTGCAACTGTAAAATCTTGTGCATATATACATACAGGAGCACCATAAATAGTACCTGTACCAATAATCACACCATCTCCATGCAGCACTTTCTTATCCATATCAAAATCCCGAGCTTCATGCTCAACAAAAAGGTCATACTCATGAAATGAATCTTTGTCAAGAAGAGCATAAATTCTTTCACGGGCATTCAGTTTACCCATGGCAACTTGTTTTTTCATTGCTTTTTCACCACCCCCAAGCAAAACCTTTTCTCTTCTTTTTAATAATTCACGCGTTTTCTGTTTTAACGACATATTAATAATTATTTAGTTAATAAAATCATTCTGAAAAGAATAGAATGTTATTCATTATTTAATACAAATTTAAAATATGATATGCAATAAAAAAATATAATAACTGAAAATTTAACAATAAACTCTATAATTATTTTTATAAAAGTTTGTAATTATTTGTGTGCTAACAAGTTCTGAGTGATTATATAATTTTGTAGTTTAAAACTATTTAGAAGCTCTTTTATAAAGTAAGAATGCTATTACTGCATAAATAATATTTGGTATCCAAACAGAAATTAACGGATTCATATTACTATTAGTAGCAAACACTGTAAAAACTTGCATAAAAAGTATATATGAAAATGCTATTAACAAACCTACACCAATATTAAGACCTACTCCTCCGCGTGTTTTTCGTGATGATAAGGATACTCCAATTAAAGCAAGAATAAACGTTGAAAATGGATAAGCAATACGTTTATATTTTTCAATTAAAAAGGAAGTAATATTCTCAGAACCAATCATTTTTTGTTCATCAATAAAACTATTTAATTCTTGCATATTCATAGTCTCAACAACATTTAAACGCTGAGTAAAATCTTTCGGACACATATTTAATGTTGTATCAAGTTCTCTGCCGCTGCTAATTTTCTCGTTCATCCCGTCAAGTTCACGAATAAAATAATTATGAATTTTCCATTTATTAATAGTTGTATCCCACTGAACATAATCAGATATTAATTTTAACTTTAATTGTTTATTTTCAAATTTTTCAATTGAGAATTTATATCCAATATTATAAAAGTTATTATAACTTTCCATGTAAACAAAAACACCCTTTTGTATTTGGCGATGAAGATTTTTGTCTCTATTACGGTAGGCATTTTTAATATATTTTTCCTCAAAATCGAGACGGACTTTATTAGCAGGAGGGATAACCCATTCAATCAATATAAACGATAATAAAGCAATAACAAAAGCGGAAATAAAATAAGGAACTAAAAAACGGTTAAAACTGACACCACTACTAAGAATAGCAATTATCTCAGTGTCGGCAGCCATTTTCGAAGTAAAAAATATTACAGCAATAAATATAAATAATGCACCAAAAAGATTGACGAAATAAGGGATAAAATTTAGGTAATAATCAAAAATTATAGCATGTAAAGGAGCCTCTTTGTCAATAAAATCGTCCATTTTTTCCGACATATCAAAAATAATTACAATCATAATTATTAAGATAATTGAATAAACAAAAGTTCCTAAAAATTTTTTAATAATATAGGCATCTAATTTTTTCAAATTTTAAATTCAAAGTGAATAGTAAATTATATTTTTGCTAAATATATTAAAATAAATTATTATACTAAAAATTGTTATATTGTTATATTGTTAAATTGTTGATCTTTAGCAAAATCCCGAACCATCGGGATTAAGATATAATGGTATCCCTATTTATTGAGATAATCCTCATTCAAAAGTCAGTCAAAGGACTGATAAGCTC
>JAUVJB010000313.1 GCA_030592465.1 Bacteroidota bacterium
GGTAAAAAATTAGCATTAACAATTGGTATTAAAGCGGCAAAAAACGAATTGTTATTATTAATTGATGCTGATTGCTTCCCTGTTGATAAAAACTGGATTAACAAAATGCAGAAAAATTTTACCGATAAAACTGAAATTGTATTGGGTTACGGGGGCTATATTAATAAAAAAGGCCTCGTAAATAAATTAATCCGATTTGACACTTTTTTTATTGCACTTCAATACCATGGCTTAGCATTAGCCGGCAAACCTTATATGGGAGTTGGGCGAAATTTAGCTTATCGTAAATCAACATTTTTTAAGAATAAAGGTTTTGCGGGACATTCGCATATTTTATCGGGTGACGATGACTTGTTTATTAACGATATTGCAAGAAAAAATAATATTAAAATTGAGATTGATAAAACTGGTCATACTCGCTCATTACCAAAAACAAACTTAAAAGAATGGTTTATACAAAAACGACGACATTTATCAACAGCAAAATATTATAAAACTAAATCAAAATTTATTTTAGGCATAGAAATTTTGAGTAGAGAATTTTTTTACTTATCTTTTATCATTATTTTAATCTTACAATTTTATTACAAAATTATTTTAATTGTTTTTTTATTTAGGTTGTTGGTACAATCAATAATAATAAAAAAAGGCATGAATCGTTTACAAGAGAAAGGCTTTTTGTTTTTAATAACATTGTTTGATATTTTATTGCCAATATTTAATTTTTGTTTAATAATATCAAATTATTTTCTTATAAAGAAGAATAAATGGAAATAAATCCTAATTTTTCTGAAAAGGCATTAAAGGATTATAATATAGTGTGTAGTGCCATTGACGGTAATGAGAATGCCTATGCCGAATTAATGGAAAGATATAAAGACGCCATTTATTTTATGTTGCTGAAAATGACGAATAATAAAAGCGATGCCGAAGATTTAACAATGGAAGCTTTTGGCAAGGCTTTTAAAAATATTAAACAATATTCTCCTAAATATGCTTTTAGCACATGGTTGTTTAAAATTGCCTCAAATAACTGTATTGACTTCTTAAGAAAGAGGAAAAGTATTATTTCTCTGGTTATGAAACAAACAGACAGGGATTCAAATATCTCTGAAGATTATTCTACTATACATATTCATGCTAAAGAACCTGACCCCGAAGAAGTACTTATTAAAAAACAAAAAGTTCATCATATGCGGGAAGTTGTGGAAAAACTCAAACCGAGATATCGTAGGTTAATTGAGCTAAGGTATTTTAAAGAATATTCGTACGAAGAGATCTCACAAGAATTAGAACTGCCGATAGGAACTGTAAAAGCTCAGCTTTTTAGAGCTCGTGAACTTCTATTTAATCTCTTAAAAAATAATAAAAAATATATTTAAACGAAATATGATGTTTTTCATATCGCGGTTTACAATTCAGATTAAATGCAATAATTTAATGAAGTATGTTAATTAAATGAAACATCCCCCGAAGTGTCGGGGCAGGCTATGACAAAAAAATTCGACACATAACTTGTCCCAATTTTTCGGGAGGAGAATGATTATATTACAGCAGCTTTGCGTGAACCGGTAATAGCGTCTTTGCGTCTTTGCGTGAAACAAAACAAGCGTCTTTGTGTGAAATAAAAAATAGATAATTGCTTAGTAATGAATTAACTACAAAAATATAAACAGATGAAGATTTTTAAAACCCAATTAGTAAAGCTGATAGATAAATATACTATTGAACATGAGCCAATCTCATCAATTAATCTAATGGAAAGAGCAGCTTCTCAGGTTGTCGATTGGTTGATTAATAAATTTAGCAATGACAAAGAATTTGAAATTTTTGCCGGACCCGGCAATAATGGTGGTGATGCTTTGGTTACAGCTCGATTACTGACTTATACTAATTATAAAGTTAATGTTTATATTGTAAAATTTACAGATAAGTCTTCAGACAATTTTAATATAAATTATCGCAGGTTAGAAGAATTATCTGAACAAAAAAACCAATTAAAAATTAATATTTTAACACAAGATTCTGAATTGCCAATTATTAATTCAAACAATATTATTGTTGAGGGTATTTTTGGTTCGGGTTTATCTCGTCCTCTAACAGGCTTTCCTGCAAAAGTTGTTAATCATATTAATGTTAGCGAGGCAACAGTTGTTTCTGTTGATGTTCCTTCAGGTTTGTTTGGTGAAGACAACTCTAATAATAATATTCGGAATATTATAAATGCTGATTTTACATTAACTTTTCAATTTCCAAAATTATCGTTTCTTTTTCCTGAAAATAATAAGTATGTAGGAGAGTGGCATATTTTTGATATTGGTCTTGATAAAAATTTTATTAATGACACAGAAACAAATTATTTTTATTTGCTTAAAAATGAAATTAAACTAAAATCACGAAAAAAATTTGATCATAAAGGGAAATATGGACATGCTTTATTAATAGCGGGTAGTTATGAAAAAACAGGAGCAGCTATTCTTGCATCAAAAGCTTGTTTGCGAACAGGTGTCGGCTTATTGACTGTGCATGTTCCACAGTCAGCTTATGAAATTATGCAAACAGCAGTACCTGAGGCTATGTTGATGATTGATGAGACTGAAATTAATTATTGTAAAAATAAAGAACTTAAAAAATTTAATGCAATAGGCATTGGTCCGGGAATAGGTAAAAAGAAATCAATGAAAAC
>JAUVJB010000051.1 GCA_030592465.1 Bacteroidota bacterium
CGAGACACAAAGTTATATTTTCTTGCCACGAAGGCACGAAGACACAAAGTTTTTATTCTTTTTTTTTTTTACTTGGTGGCGATTATTCTTTGCTACGAGACACAAAGTTATATTTTCTTGCCACAAAGGCACGAAGACACAAAGTTTTTATTCTTTTTTTTGTGACTTGGTGGCATTTAATTCTTGCCACGAAGACACATCAAAAAAACATCAAACAAATTATAATATACAATAATACAAATTATTAATTATAATACAAAAAATTTGTCAAATTAATTATTATTTACAATTACCTAAAATCCGCAAGTCAGTGTTTGACTGCTTAAATATCACTACTTAAGTAATAATGAACGGTTTAAGTCAAACCCTGACTATCAAACAAGCATCAGCATTACTAACTAATCTATAATTTTTCAATTAATTTAGTTAGTTGTGAATAAGTTTGTCTGTTAACTGTTGATAAAGGCAAACGAACATTGTTTGAAGTGATATTTAATATTTCTAAAGCAGCTTTAATACCTGCAGGATTACCATCGACAAATAAATTATGAATAATATCTATTAGCTTATAATGTAAATTTCTCGCTGATTTAAAGTCACCTTTGAGGGCAAAATTAACCATAGTTGAAAATTCTTTAGGGAATGCGTTTGCGACAACTGAGATTACACCATTAGCACCAAGCGATATTAAAGGTAATGTTAAAGCATCGTCACCCGATAAGATTAGAAAATCTTTTGGTCTGTTTTTTATTATTTGCATTATCTGTGGTATATTGCCCGAAGCTTCTTTAATAGCAATAATGTTATCAATTTCATTTGCTAATTTTAGAGTTGTTTCAGCACTGATATTTACACCTGTTCTACCCGGGACATTGTATAAAATAACAGGAACAGGGCAGGTTGATGCTATTGTTTTATAATGTTGGTAAAGACCCGTTTGGCTTGGTTTGTTATAGTATGGAGCTACTGATAATATTGCAGTAATACCTTCAAAATCAGTATGTTTTATATAATTTATAATTTGTTGAGTATTATTGCCGCCTAATCCCAGAACAACAGGTACTCTATTATTAACTGTTTCTTTAATAAAATTAACTACTGCAAATTTTTCGTCATTTGTTAAAGTAACCGCTTCGCCTGTGGTGCCTAATGCAACAATGAAATCTACATTATTTTTAATAATATGTTCAATTAATTTTTCCAGCGATTTAAAATCAATACTGGTATCTTTTCTGAATGGTGTTACAATTGCTACACCGGTTCCTGTTAGTTTTTTTAAATCCATTTTAATATATTTTTTTCTTGCCACTAAGACACAAAGTTTATATTATTTATTCTTGCCACTAAGACACTAAGGCACAAAGTTTATATTATTTATTTTGCCACGAAGACACTAAGACACAAAGTTTATATTATTTATTTTGCCACGAAGACACTAAGGCACAAAGTTTATATTACTTTTCTTGGTGTCTTGGTGTCTTGGTGGCATTTAATTCATGAATTTTATCTACTGTTTATCATAATCAGATAATGTTTTATTTGTTCGATAAAAAAGCTTAAGTCATTATTTTTATCAATATTAATCATGAAATCAAAATAATTTTGTGTTTCATAAAATTTACCGACCTTAAATTTTGCTTTTGATAAAGCATTAATATATTGAACAGGGTAACAGCTACTATCTAAACTTAAATCAATTAATATATCTAATTCTTTATTAATAAACTCATCAACAATAATAGATTTAGGTTTGTAATACCAATTCAAATCGTTTAAAGAAAAATAATTAAATCCTTTCTTCACATAATTATCGGTTTTAATTTTTTTGTTAATAAATTCAACTATATAAACCTGAATATTTTTTTGTGATAAAAAATTTACAAATTCTTTAATAATATCATTTGATTTTTGATTCTGATTATTAAAGACAATGCCAATAGTTTTAGCACTATTAAGATTAATGACCTGCTTCGTTCTTGCGATTTTTTTTATTTTTTTATTTAAAACAAACGATGCTATTTTAAGCCTTAACTTATTATTGAATTTTGCCATGACAATTTTTATATTTTTTACCACTGCCACACGGGCAAGGGTCATTTCTGCCTATCTTTTTTTCAACTCTCACAGGTTGCAGTTTATTATTTTCTTTTTTAGAGTTTATATCGGTATCGTCAGTTCTGCTTGTTTTATATTTGCTTAAATCGAGACGCTTGCGAGTATTTGCTTCTTGAACTTCGTCAGGATTACGTAAAGGTATATGACATTTCATTAATGAGGCAATTACATCTTTGTTAATTTTATCGAGCATTGTTTTAAATAGTTCGAAAGATTCAAATTTATAAATTAACAAAGGATCTTTTTGTTCATAAGATGCATTTTGAACAGATTGTTTCAAATCGTCCATCTCACGCAAGTGTTCTTTCCATGCTTCATCAATGGTAAGTAAGATTAAATTTTTCTCAAATGATTTAATTGTTTCAGCACCGTTTGTTTCATACGATTTTTTCAGACTTGTAACAATTTGGAAAATTCTGGTGCCATCAGAAACCGGTATAACAATATTTTCATATACTTCTGACCTTTTCTCATAAACATCTTTAATTACAGGAAAAACTTGTTTTGATATATTTTCATTTTTTCTTTTATATGCTGTAAGTATAGTTGAATAAACTTTTTCAGTTATTTCATCAGGATTTAATTGCATAAAATCTTTTTCATCAACAGGTGATTCTATTGATAATAAGCGTATTAGTTCAAAATTAAAATCTTCGAAACTAACATTTCCGTAACAATTATTAACAATGCTGTCGCAGACGTCATACATCATGTTAGCAATATCAACACCAAGTCGTTCTCCGTAAAGGGCATGTCTTCGACGTTTATAAATTACTTCACGTTGAGAATTCATAACATCGTCATACTCAAGCAAATGTTTACGAATACCAAAGTTATTTTCTTCAACTTTTTTCTGAGCTCTTTCAATTGACTTAGATATCATTGAGTGTTGAATTACTTCACCTTCTTTTAGCCCCATTCTGTCCATCATGCGAGCAATTCTATCAGAGCCGAATATTCGCATTAAATTATCTTCTAAAGACACATAAAAATGTGAAGACCCCGGATCACCCTGACGACCTGAACGACCTCTTAACTGACGGTCAACTCTACGAGATTCGTGGCGTTCTGTACCAATAATGGCAAGACCGCCTGAATCACGAACAAATTCACTTAATTTTATATCGGTACCACGACCGGCCATATTTGTAGCAATAGTAACCGTTTTTGATTGACCTGCTTGTGCAACAATATCAGCCTCTCGCTGGTGTAATTTAGCATTTAGTACATTATGTTTTATGCCTCGCATTTTAAGCATACGGCTCAATAATTCAGATATTTCAACCGAAGTAGTTCCAACTAAAATAGGTCGATCATGATTTACTAAGTCAACTATTTCGTTAATAACTGCATTATATTTTTCACGGGCTGTTTTATAAACTGAATCATGATCATCATCACGTATTATTGGTTCATTAGTAGGTATAACAACAACATCTAATTTATAAATGTTCCAAAGTTCACCTGCTTCTGTTTCTGCAGTACCTGTCATACCTGCAAGTTTTTTATACATTCTGAAGTAATTTTGCAGCGTAACTGTTGCAAATGTTTGAGTTGATGATTCTACTTTTACAGCTTCTTTTGATTCAATTGCCTGATGTAAACCGTCAGAATATCGACGACCTTCCATGATACGACCGGTTTGCTCATCAACTATTTTTACTTTATTCTCAATTACAACATATTCAACATCTTTTTCAAACAAAGCATAAGCTTTAAGCAACTGACTTATAGTATGAACACGTTCTGATTTTACTGCATAATCTTGTAATAATTTATCTTTTTTTGCCAGTTTATCAGATTTACCGGTATCCTCATGTTCAATGTCAGCTATTTGGCTGCCAATATCAGGTAAGATAAAAAAATTAGGGTCATCTATATCTCCGCTGATTAAGTCAATACCTTTTTCAGTTAGCTCAATTGAATTAAGTTTTTCTTCAATAATAAAATATAAATCATCGGTAACAAGGTGCATGTTTTTGTTATTGTCTTGCATATAAAAATTTTCAGTTTTATGCATTAACGCTTTCATTCCTTGTTCACTCAAGTATTTTATTATAGGTTTATTCCTCGGTAAACCTTTAAAAGCTCTTAATAACATCAAACCACCTTTCTCGGTATTACCTTCGGCAATTAGTTTTTTAGCATCTGATAGAATCTGAGTTACCAAATTTCGTTGAACACTATATAATCTTTGAACTCTTGGTTTTAACTCATCAAAAAGGTGAGTGTCGCCTTTAGGAACAGGACCTGAGATAATAAGAGGTGTTCGGGCATCGTCAATCAACACAGAGTCAACCTCATCGACAATTGAATAAACATGTTCCCGCTGAACTAAGTCTCCGGGGTTAATTGCCATATTATCACGAAGATAATCAAAACCAAACTCATTGTTTGTCCCAAAAGTAACATCTGACATATATGCTTTTTTTCGTGCATCAGAGTTAGGCTCATGTTTGTCGATACAATCAACAGAAAGACCGTGAAATTGATATAAAGGACCCATCCATTCAGAGTCACGTTTTGCAAGGTAATCGTTAACTGTTATCAGATGAACCCCGCGATGAGTCATTGCATTTAAAAACACAGGTAAAGTAGCAACTAATGTTTTACCTTCACCGGTTGCCATTTCTGCAATTTTACCATCATGAAGAACAACACCACCAATCAACTGTACATCATAATGCACCATATCCCAAGTAGTTTCATTTCCTCCAGCAGTCCATGTGTTATAATAAATTGCTTTATCACCGTCAATATCAACAAAATCGTGAGTTGTCGCCAAATCTTTATCAAAATCAGTGGCAGTTACAATAACTTCTTTATTTTGTTTAAATCGCCTTGCTGTGTCTTTCATAACAGCAAATGCTTCGGGAAGTATCTGGACTAAAATCTCAGCATATTTATTATCAATATCTTTTTTTAATTTATCTATTTCTGCATAAATTTTTTCTCTTTCAGTTATATCAATCTCATTAGTTTCAATTTTTTCTTTTAAAAGAGAAATTTTATTTTTATCTTCACTAACATAGTCTGCAACTCTTTTTTTTAATACCTCTGTTCTTTGTCTTAATTCATCATTTGTTAACGACTGTATTTTTTCATACTTTTCCTTAATGAGATTAACAACAGGCATTATTTCTCTATTATCTCTTTCCGATTTATTACCAAATACTTTTGATAATACATTATTTATTACACTCATTTTTCAGCTAAATTTCTTATTTTATACTATATAATCCAAACCTACAAATTTAAGATTTTTTTACAATATATTTAATAATGTTAAATATTAATTGAACATTTTTTGAGTCCGGTAAAAAGGTTGATAATCTATGGAATAAAGTTTGGAGTAAGATTGGATTTGTAATCCGCCGGACGACTGAGAAGAAATCTCAACATGCTGAACTACAAAGATATAGATTGCTTCGCAATGATGTGATTTTTAGACTTTTTATAGTGGGCTCATTTTATAAAATAATAAATCTGCCATTAAAATATTTCCTTTTACTTGATTTTGCTCTGTAAAAATACATTCCGGGCAAATAATTTTTTCTGCTAATAATAATTTTGTTTCTGCCTTTTGTATTTATTTGTTTAATCAGAATTCCTTCAAGACTATATATATTTATAAATTCGATATTATTAAATTTGCCGGTATCAAAAGTGCTAATATCTGTAACAGGATTTGGATAAATTTTTATATTTTTTTCAAAAGTCTTATTCTCCTTAATGTCATAGTAATGATAATAGCAGTTACCATAAAGTAATGTGTCGTTTTGTTTAAAACAAATAAGAGTATTATTTAAATTACATGTAAGAATAACAGGATCAGAAGTATATAGTAAACCACGAGGTACACCCCCAATACCTTCAACCCAACTAACAAAATCACAAGAACCAAAACAAATTCTTTTTCTGTATTTATTATTAATCAATAAAGAATCAATTTTAGATACAACTAAATATGAATATAGAGAAGAATCTTGACAAAAATAAGAATAACTATGAATAAGCCTGAAAGTATCTCCAACATTTAAAGAAAAATCATAAAGTAATTTTTCTCTATCAGGATGAAGGTCACATATATAAGGTTCAAAAACATTTTTACCTTTATAATAAACTTTTTTTAAACTATCTTCTCTGATACCTCCAATATAAGTTGCATTTTCTTGTGTAAATATTGTATCGCTAAAAGAAAATAATTTGTGATATTTTATTGAGTCAATAATTGTATCCTGGTTCAATAATCCAAATAGATGATTAATTCGCCACGGTGATTCATCCATATTATAGTCCTCACTCCAAACAGCATTTGAATCAGGGAAAGGATAATATGTTTGGTTTATAGTAAATTCTTGTGCGTTGATTAACTCACCCAATATTGTTAAGAATAATATAATTGATAATCTTTTCATTTTTCTATTTTTTTATAATTAATAACCCGTTTTTAATTATTTTTTTTTTGGATTTTATAGAATAATAATATATTCCATCGCTATAGCCTGACAATGACAAAGTTATGTTGTTTGAGAAAAGTTTTTTTGATTCTAATAATCTGCCGTAAATACTATATAAAAAAAATTCAGCATTTGTGTTTTTATCAAAAGAAATAGTAAGTTCATTAGATGCAGGATTGGGGTATATTTTTGTTTTTCCTTTTTTTGTCTCGTTTATGCCGATATGGTTATAATGTACATAACAACTTTCTCCTTCATGGTAAAGCAAGGTGTCGTTTTGATAGAAACAGGAAACGTACATGCCAAAATCGCCAACAAAACTATTATAAAATAAGCCTAAAGGTCCTCCATAAGTACCAAATCCTTTGATATATAAACCAAACATACCCCCATAATAAACAATTTTACGCTCTTTACCCGCAATTACTTCTATTCCAATACTATTTACTATTGTCATTTCATCTGGAAGTGTAAAATTAGATATATTTGGAATCCAAATTGTGTCTTCGGCTTCAACATTATAATTATACAACAACTTTTCCTGATTGTAATCGTGAACATAAACTCTGCCGGCAGAATCGTCCCTCATCATAAATTCAGACCTTTGCCATACTTGAAATAAAGAATCGTGACATTCTTCTAAAAATAAAAAATGATAATCATTTATTAGAGTATCTACTCTAAAGCGGTATGTGGTAGTCTCTGCAGTCCTTCTCTCTTCATGTGGGTAAGGATTATATACAAAACTATAACTAACAACAGACCATTGTTTAGTAGTATCAACAATTGTTTCATAATCTTGACAATTTCCCGTACTATAAAGAAAAGCCAATACTAAAAAGACAAGTAGTTTTTTCATTTTTTTGTTATTTAGTTCATAATATAATCTGTTTGCATCCTTAATTCTTAAATGATATGAATTTTGCTAATGCTCAACCTTTCAGTTAGTTAGCATCATTTTTTTTGTATCAATTTCTTTGCCGTTTGCAAATAATGTATAAAAATACATACCTGCTTTCAGTTCACTTCCTTTAATAGAAACAGAATTGTTTTCAAATTGATTTATTTTAATGTTTTTAATTTATAAAAATAAAAAAAAACACACAGATATACAATTTTTTATGTGTTCAAAAAGTATAAGCCGAACTTAATATTGAAAATTATATTTAAAGATTTCATAAATAAAAAAAGCTGCAAAAGTTAGAAATTTTTTGCAGCTTAATTAAAGTAAAATTATATTTATGGTTTAAGTAACAAATTTAAACCGATGTTGAAATTACCTAAATTTTAACTCTTAAAGCAATAATAAAGTTACGTCCAGGAGAACAAATGCCCGATGAGTAAGGACGATACCGTTGGTCGGTGATGTTTTCAATACCTGCATTAATTTGTAATTTGTCGATTATTTGATACGATGCCTTTATGTTAAAAGTAAACCATGAAGGCGAATATAAATTACCGGCACTGTCAATTGCATACATATTATTTTTACCTTGTTCAGATGGTGAAAGATTTTCGGCTTTTATTTCTCCATTATAATTGGCAAAAGCATCAATTTTAATTTTTTTCAAAGTAAAAACAACATGTGTGCTACCAAATAGAGGTGAAACATGACGGAGAGTATTGCCTTGATTATCTTCACCATGAGTATAACTAATACATGATTTTATGCCAAGACTTTCAGTAATATCTCCGGTTAATTGAACATTAGCACCATAAATTTTTGCATGTTGAAAGTTTACAAACGCTTGGGTTTTGTTCCATTCATCATCATAAAATAAAGAATCAATTCCATTAATTGAAAAATCACGTTGAACAATCGGGTTATTAAGATATGTATAAAAAACAGAAGTTTGAATATTGATTTTTTCGTCAAATTTTTTCATAATGCCAAAGTCGAGATTATAAGCGTATTCAGGTTTTAAACTTTCGTTGGGCACAATTACTACTCCTGTTTTTGGAGTAAATACTTTACCCAATCCATCCCAATTTGGAGCATGAAAGCCTGTTGAAGCATTAATATCAAATTTCCAATAATCAGATGGTCTGTAAACCAAGCCAAGACTTCCATTCAAAGCATTATTTTTATTATCGACTTTATTTATACCAAAAAACTGATTGTAATAAGGATTTTTAAAAGTCGATTTTAGTCTGACAAGACTGTATCTAATACCGCTGTTAAATGTTGTTTCTGTATTAATATTTCGTTTATAGCCAATATATGCAGCAGATGAAAAATATTGATTATCACCATCAGGGTAACGAGGTACAATAAAATCTGTTGATAAAGTATTGTCATCAACATTACGTTCTTGTGCTGTTGAGTTTAATCCGTTATAAATACTCTCTAATCCGTAAAACAAATGATTTTTTTCGCCAAAATTTTTATAAAAATCAAGATTAAATGAATAAATATCAACATCTTCAAACTGCTCTAAAATATCTGTTTTATTTAGTTTGCGAGAATGGCGACTTTCTTTATAGTTTTGATAAGCTGCTATAAATTTAGCTTCGTCGAAAAGCAGATTACTCTTTGAGTATTTAGTAGTTAATGAATGCATTTGCCATTGTTGTGGTCCGTAATACCATTGAGCATATTTGAATGTGCCTTTTTTTAATGTTCTTAAATTATCGTAACGAGGTTGGTCAGATGTTTTTGAATAATGATAAGCATAGATAAAATCAAAATTTTGGTTTGGCTTAAACCTAATTTTTTGCATAAAATTTGTTTGATTATAAGCAGTAGGTTTTTGAATATTACTGTCATTATTTTTCAAAACACTGTCGCTGCCGTTAATGCGTTGCACAAGACTATCGCATAGATATTGAGAATTATTATTACCAACGTTTCCCATCCTCAAATCGTCAAAATCACTTTTGGTAAAACTTGAAACCAAAGACAACTTATTATTGGCAACAGTGATATCAATATGTCCGGTTTTTTCATTGTTAGCACTCGAATAACGTGTTAGAGCGTTAGCTTTCACTAATATTTTTGATGACGTTGACAAAACAGGTTTTATTGTATGAAAATCCATCACTCCACCGAGAGCATCACTACCATAAATTACAGAGCCGGGGCCAAAAACAATTTCCGAACTTTCAACATTATTAGCATCTAATGAAATTATATTTTGAAGGTTTCCTGTGCGATAAATTGCATTGTTTAAACGCACGCCGTCAACAACAAGTAATACTGCATTAGTAGCAAATCCTCTAATCATTGGGCTGCCGCCTGCCATTTGACTTTTCTGAACAAACACTTCGTTTGATTGTTCCAGCAAATCTGCTGATGTTTGAGGATTATTAAATTGTATTTCGTCTTGTTTAATTGATACTATTTTGTTAGGAATTTCATTACGTTTTTGTTCCCATTTGTTTGCTGATATTAATATTTCATCAACATTTATTACGCTTTCGGAAAGCAAAATGCCATTGCTTAATTTTACAACTTTGTTATATGGAAGAGCTAACTTTTTAAAAGAAGTGTGTTGAAAAAACAATGTGTCATTTTTGCTAAACCCTGATAGATTAGCTTCTCCATTTAAGTTTGTTAAGGCTATTTGTGTTCTGTTTTGATTATAAATTACAACATACGGAACAGCTTGTAAATTCGATTTATTAAGCACTTTAATTGTTTGTGCATTAATTTTTATACCAATAAATATTATAAATATAAAAAATATTATTTTTTTCATCTATATGACTATAAATATTATAATTTCTTACTTTTTAAAACATGCTAATATTAATATTGCAGCACTCTTTTTTAATATAACCGCAAAGTTGAGAAAAATTTACGTATAATATTAATTTTTTATATATTTTTATTATTCGTAAAAATTAAAAAGATAATGAATAAAAAAGAACGATTTGATAAAATAATTGAATACTTTTCAATACATCAACCGGTTGCTGAAACAGAGTTGCATTATACAAATGCGTATGAATTATTGGTTGCGGTAATTTTGTCGGCACAATGCACTGATAAACGTGTAAATTTAATTACGCCTGCATTATTTAAAGAATATCATAATGCAAAAGTTTTATCATTAGCAAGTCAAGAAGAAGTTTTTGAATTAGTAAAAAGTTGTTCGTATCCAAATAATAAAGCTAAACATTTGATTGGAATGGCAAAAATGCTTGTAGCAGAATTTAATGAGCAAGTTCCTTCTGATATAAATCTTTTGCAAAAATTACCCGGTGTAGGGCGAAAAACTGCTAATGTAATTGCCTCTGTTATATATAACAAACCAACACTTGCTGTTGATACTCATGTATTTAGAGTATCGGCGCGTTTAGGCTTAACCACTAATTCAAAAACACCCTTAGAAACAGAAAAGCAATTGACTAAATACATTCCAAACGAGTTAATACCTATTGCTCACCATTGGTTAATATTACACGGCAGATATGTGTGTCTATCACGAAAACCAAAATGTGATATTTGTGGAATTAAAGATTATTGTAAATATTATGAATCTACGAATAAAGATTAGTCTTTGGGTAAAAAAAAGAGAGTCAAATTGTTACAACTATTTTTCAATAGTTTCCTTGTTATCATTAAATTCGTCAGTCAATATTTTAGTAAGCTTGTTGGGTGTGAGTTTTGTTTTTAATTTATTGCCTTTAGCAAAGGATATATTCCCTGTTTCTTCAGAAACAATGACAACTACAGCATCAGTTTCGTTTGTTAAACTCAAAGCCGCTCTATGACGCATACCTAAACGCGGCGAAAGTTTCAAACTATCGTTAATTGGTAAAACGCAACGTGCCGCTTTAATCTTATTGTTAATAATAATAATTGCACCATCGTGTAACGGACTGTTTTTAAAAAATATATTTTCAAGAAGACGATTAGAAATATCAGCATTAATTATATCCCCTGTTTCATAAAATGTTCGTAATTCTGATTTTGTAGATAAAACAATTAACGCTCCAACTTTTCCTTTCGACATATCCTCACACGCCTTAACAATTGATGTTATACTTTGGTCTGATGTTGTTTGAAAATTGAGTGTAAACAATCGATTAAAGGAAAATTTTTTATTAATATTTTCAGATGAACCAATAAATAATAAAAAGCGCCTTATTTCTTGCTGAAAAACTATAATTAACGCAATTATTCCACCACCTACAAAACCTCCTAATATTGTGGTTAAAAGTTGCATATTTAAAGCTTTAACAATCAGCCACATCAAATAAATTGAAAAAATTCCAATAAAAATGTTCGTTGCTACTGTACCTTTTATCATAATATAAATTTGATACAATAAAAAGGCAACAAGCAGTATATCAAGTATATCAAGAAAACGAACAATTATAAAAACCGGAAGCATGAAATATAATATTAAATTTATGGTTCTAAATATAAGTATTGTAAAAATGAAATACAACAAATTTAACTTTGTTTTATCTTTTCAACAATTTTAATTGTTTCAACAGCTTGTTTTACGTCATGAACTCTTAAAATATTAGCATCATGCAATAAAGCAATTGTGTTTAAAACAATAGTACCCGTCAAAGCTTCGTCGGGTGTTGTGTTGAGGTATTTATAAATCATTGATTTTCTTGACACTCCAACCAAAATTGGTAATTGAAAGATTTTAAATGCTTCTAATTTTTGCATTAACTCATAATTATTATCAAGAGTTTTTCCAAAACCAAAGCCGGGGTCAATTATTACATCATTTACTCCCAACAGGTTGAGTTTATTAATTCTATCTGAAAGATATTTTATTATGTCTTTAATTAAATCATCATATTTAGGATTTAATTGCATATTTTGAGGTGTACCTTGCATGTGCATAATGATATATGGCACATCTAATTTTGCAATTACATTAAACATTTTATCATCTAACACACCTGCTGAAATATCATTAATAATCTTTACGTTAAACTCTTTAACAACATATTCTGCTACTGAAGAACGGAAAGTGTCAACAGAGATTATTGCATCAGGAAATTTTTTTCTAATAATTGATAAAGTGTTTTTCAGTTGTGATAATTCTTCTTCTTCGGAAACATTTTTAGCTCCGGGACGCGATGAGTAAGCCCCAATATCAATTACGCTTGCACCTTCTAAAAGTATCTGTTCGGCACGTTTAATAATTTTTTCATCATCATTATATCTTCCTCCATCGTAAAACGAATCCTGTGTTATATTAAGTACGCCCATCACAATTGGCGATGACAAATCAAAAAGTTTACCTGAAATGTTTAAACTTGTTTTTTTCTTAAGAAAGCTGTTGGTCATTGTTATTAAATAATTTCTGCAAAATTAAGAATTGTTTTTCTGCAAACGACAATAATAAGATAAAATTATTTAATTCGTGATTCGTAAACTGTAAATTTTTCACGCAAAGATAACTTTAAACATTGAACATTAAACCTGAAACTTGAAACTTTCGTCGTCTTTATCGCCAATTGGTTCCATGTGAATGGTTGCTTCAATATTTAACTCATTTCTAATTTCTTCCTCAATTTGGTTAGCAATATTATGGGCATCTTGTAATTTCATGTCTCCCGATAATTGTATGTGAAAAGTAATTTCAATATGTTTTCCATAGTTATGCATGTGAATATGATGAATAAAGACATCTGATGATGTTATATTTTTACAAATATTATTAATATTCTGTATAAGTTCATCACTTGGTCGTTTTCCTATTAATGGATCAATTGTTTGTTTTAAGATTTCGTAAGCAGCATAGAAAATAAACAGAGCAACAATAATACCGAGAACACCATCAATCCACCAAAAATATTTACCGAGAAAAATACCGATTAAAATAATTAAAGATGATATTGCATCGCTGCGGTGATGCCATGCATCGGCTCTTAATACTGTTGAACTTGTTTTGTTTGATGCCCAGAATGCAAATTCGGCAATAGCTTCTTTCAGTATTACCGATATTGAGATTACTATAATTGCAATATTCCCAAACTGTGTGGTTTCGCGACTCGACAATTTGACTATTGATTCAACAATAAAATTAAAACCTACTACAAATAAAAGTACACTTATTATTATTGAAGCTATTAATTCGGCACGTCCAAAACCAAAAGGATGTTCTTTGTTTGGTTGCTTTTTAGATATTTTTACACCAACTAATACAATAACTGAAGTAAAAGAATCGGATAAAGTATGCCAAGCATCGGCTAAAATTGCAATTGAACCGGTTACCATTCCTGCCCAATATTTCAATATAAACAGTAAAATGTTTAAAATAATTGATAGCCAACCCTCAACTACGGGAAGTGAATTTGATTTTTTTATTTCTGACATTTAATATTTATTATAATCATTAAAATAAATAAAAATTAATTAATTAAACAATTTTATTTTTTGTAATTTTTTTAAATCAAAACATTAAAACCCTTTTTGAAAATAAAATAATTATACTTTACATATTACTATATTTTTACATTATTCTTTATTAAATTTGCTTACAATAAATGAGTCCTTTATGAAAAGACCTAACAGTTTTGTGATAATAAAAGACAGTGTATTTAATCCCGAGTACTCAGGAATTTTTTATTGACTATTGATTATTGTCTATTGTTCGCTAACACATTGGTTAATAGCTTTATAATTTTATGTTTTCTAAAATTAAATATGGCGGTTACATAATTATGCATAAACAAAAAAATAGGCA
>JAUVJB010000145.1 GCA_030592465.1 Bacteroidota bacterium
CAGGAGATACAATTTCAGAAACACAAATTGATATTTCCGGACTTGAACATAATACCGAATATTTTTGGCGGGTAAGAGCTGTTAATGCTTCTACTCAATCTGATTGGTCGGGTGTTTGGAGCTTTATAACAAAAAACATTGACAATATTAATGATTATAGCAATAATATTTTGATTAGCGTTTATCCAAATCCAAATAATGGAAATTTCAAATTTCAAATTTCTGATTTTAAAAATGCTTATAATATAAAAATTTTTGATTTATTCGGGAAATCTGTTTACCAGCAAAACAATTGCACAAAACAATTATTAACAATTAATTTAAACAACATTGATAAAGGAATATATTTGATAAAAATTATTTTATCAGATAAAACATATAACAAAAAAATTATTATTCAATAATTAAAATATGAGACTACTCCGAAAAGTCAAATAAAAAAAATGCTACTAAAAACACTAATTCCTGTTTGCGACTGTCTGTGCGGGCTCGCACAGACAGTCGTAAAGGGATTATATCCAGCACCTTAACCTTGTATCTTTGTGGCAAAAAAAGATTTTTCGGAGTGGACTCATAAATATATATTATAAATCTTACTAAAACAGAACAGACAAACTCAATTTATATACTAAATTCTTGTTAAAATCATTATCTGCATAAGCGCCATAATGATAAAAAACACCGGCACCCATTCCAATATAAGCAAAATTAACATAGTTAACTTTTACTATATTGTTGATAATAACACCGGTTTCAAAGTATCCTTTTTTAAAAGTCTTGAATGAATAGTTAAACGGAGCTGACAACTTTCCATATCCTACAGATTGAGTTAGACTAAAAATTGGTTCTGAAATTTTACTATAAAATACCGGCTTAATAAAATGATGCCTGAAATGAAGAACAACCGATTCTGATTGAATGAATTCATACGGAAATATTGTTTGAAAATTGTTTTTAACATAAATCGGCATATCATTTATCAATGCCCCGTAACCGGAAATCAGCTTGTAATATGGTATGTTTGTTTTAGCAAAAATCTTACTGATTGACAAGTGAAAATTCTCTCTCCCTAACCTTTCAATAAATAAACCATAGTCAATTGTAATATTTAATCTGTCATAATTATAATCCCCGTTTATCCATTTAATGCCTTTAAAATAATTGATAAAAAAAACAGGGTATTTATATGTGGCATTATCGTAATCAAAAAACTTTTGCTTTGTTGAATTAAAATTAATTCTTGCAGATAAAAACACTTCAGTAAAATTTGAAGTATTAAAATCAAAAAAATTATCTTTCACCTTTTCTTTTCTCAATCCTGAGGTAACAGATATGTGCTTAAAATCTTTTTGAACAGACAAATTATATCGTTCCATCTCATTTAGACTGTCTTTTACTAAATCTTGCAATATATTAATTTTATGATATTGTCCGCTTATTACTCCTGTTTCGAGAAGGTCTTTCTTATAACTAATAATTAATTTTGTTTTCTTGTTTGGTAAATTAACCTGAATACGGCTGCCGTATTTTATTTTTTTATCTCTAAAACCATAAGCACCATATCCTCCAATAATAACATGGCGAAAAACTTTTTCGTTTGTATATACGCCTATCCCAATTCTCGTATGCTCTTGCTGATTAAAGCTCGTTTCAGAAATATCAAAGTCGGCAATTTTAAAAGGAATCTTATATTCGCTAATTTTTTTAAAAAAATTTAATTTGCCATCAAAATTTTTTGCCTCACCAATACTATCCATCCATTGATAAGTAGCCATTTCTTTTTTCGTTAATTTAGAGAAACGAATACTGTCAATTGGAATTTTATTTATTTCTTCAACTTTATTATTTAATCTTTCTTTCGAAAAATCATAATTATATACCTGCGAATAACTATTAAATCTAATACCCAATTTTTTGTTGGGATATTTTTTAAAAACAAGTCCGTAATTTAATTGTTGCGGTAAATAATGATTACTCACTTTGTGATATTTCTGCTCTATATTAAATACAACCAAATCTTCAATTGCAGGTTTTGCCGTTACATCAACAATAGCATAACTTTCTGCTGAAATATAAAGCACTCCTTTTAAAAGAGACTTATTCACAGAACGTGGAACGTATTCAATAACATAAAGAGAATCCTCGTCAATTAACAAGGTGTCTTTCATGTGATAATAATAATTCGCAATTCCTGCTCTGCTTATTGGATTTATATAATTATTTTCATACAGTCTGATTAACGGATGATAGAAATGAAATGGTTGTATTATTTGTGTAGAAATATCATCTAAATTAGGATTTTTAAATCCTGATATTCTGTAAGAAATTAAAGCTTCGTTTTCCTGTACACCATATTTATATTTTTTTTCAGAAATTTTTTCAGCTATAAATAGATTGTGCTTTTCTTGTTTTTTTTCAATTTTTTGTAAAAGAGAATCTGAAATATATTCCCTATTTGGCTCAATGTTAACAATTGTTTTATTATAAACAGTACATGAAAATTCATCAATGGCTGCCGGTGAATTAATCTTTTTATTAGATATAACTTTTTTAATAACTTTCAACGCGATATTGTCTGGCGGTAAAACAATAATTTCTTTTAGCTTGTAATTTGTCGGATTAAGTTTGATAACATATTTATTGTTTTTTGATTTTTTTAAAACTGTTTTCTTTTCAAAATATCCCAATGATTTAAAGATGATTGTATCTTTAAAAATATTAGGGTATTGCTCTCTATTAATCAATATTTTACCATGAATATCAGCAACAAATCCTCTTAAGTTATTGTTTTTTAATTGAGCTGTGGCAAATGGAACCGTCGCCTTGGTTATCTTATCAATAACGAATAATGAATAATCTTTATTTACCTGTGAAAATGAAAAACTACTTACCAACAATAAGTATATCAATATAAAAAAATGCTTATATGAAAAATTCTTCATAACTGTCTTGTAGAGTTAATTAACCTGTATTAATTTCCCAAAAGTAAAAAAAATATTACGTTCTAAATTAAAAACATAATATTTAAAATTTTTTTTATTGTTATTATTTGTAATAATTCTAAATAATTAATATATTTGTGCCATTAAAAAAGTGGAAAGATTTGATTGATTGCAACCACAGAAAAAAAATGCTAAAACAACATTTTTCTCTTCAATCTTCACATCCTCCTCATAATAATAATACTAACATTTAAAAAATTAATTTTTATGGGATATTTATTTACATCAGAATCTGTTTCAGAAGGTCATCCTGATAAAGTAGCAGATCAAATATCTGATGCTCTTTTAGACGAATTTTTACGCCATGACCCGGAATCAAAAGTTGCTTGCGAAACACTTGTTACTACAGGCTTGGTTTTTTTAGGCGGTGAAGTTAAAACAACTGCTTATGTTGATGTTCAAAAAATTGCTCGTCAAGTAATTAAAGAAATTGGCTACACAAAAGCAGATTATAAATTTGACAGTGAATCTTGTGCTGTAATATCATCAATACATGAGCAATCACCGGATATAAATCAAGGTGTGGTTCGTGAAAAAGAAGAAAACCAAGGTGCCGGCGACCAAGGAATGATGTTTGGTTATGCTTGTAAAGAAACAGATTTTTATTTGCCTTTACCTATTGAGTTGGCTCATATCGTTTTAGAAGAATTATCAAATATTAGAAGAGAAGGTAAAGTAATGAAATATCTTCGCCCTGATTCTAAATCTCAAATTACTATTGAATACGATAATAACAACATACCAAAAAAAATTGATACTGTTGTTGTATCAACACAACACGATGATTTTATTAAACCTGTTGACGATTCCACAAAAGCACAATTAGAGGCTGATAAAAAAATGCAGGAAACAATAACATCAGATATTGAAAAATATTTAATCCCCCGCGTTAAAAAACATGTGCCTTCAAGAGTGGAAAAACTATTTAACCAAAATTTCAGATTATTGGTAAATCCAACGGGAAAATTTGTTATTGGAGGTCCTCACGGTGATACCGGTTTAACGGGACGAAAAATTATTGTAGATACTTATGGTGGTAAAGGAGCTCACGGTGGTGGTGCTTTTTCAGGAAAAGATTCTTCAAAAGTTGACCGTTCGGGTGCTTATGCAGCTCGCCATATTGCCAAAAACCTTGTTGCAGCCGGTGTTGCTGACGAAATTCTTGTACAAATTGCTTATGCTATTGGCGTTGCAGAACCTGTTGGTGTTTATGTAAATACTTATGGAACTGCAAAAGTTAAAAACGGAAACAATGAAATAATGACTGATGGTGAAATTGCAGAAAAAATTAATAATATTTTCGATTTAAGACCAAATGCTATTGTTAAACGGTTTGGTTTAAAAAATCCTATTTTCTTAGCAACAGCTACTTGGGGACATGTAGGAAGAACAAATTATAAAAAAGAAGTTACTGTTTTCGAAAATGGGAAAGAAATAAAAAAAGAAGTTGAGTTCTTTGCCTGGGAAAAATTAGATTATATCGATAAAATAAAAAAAGAATTTAATTTATAATTTGAAAAGGAGCGTTTTTCGCTCCTTTTTTGTTTCTATTTTACTAACAACCTGAGTTCGATTATTAATTGACTAAAAACAAGTTAATTAAATGCGTTCAGTAAATTTAGAATTTTCTAAAGGAAAATAATAAGATTAGCCCCCGATTTTAATCGGGGGTGTTGATAATTAACAAGATAACCGCAGGACGCAGTCTTTATGATTGGAACATAAAATTATTTTCCTGCGGAATTGCAATACGTTTTCAAAAGGCTGTAAGAAAATCATTTCAAATTTAAGTTTTTCCTATTAGTTTTTGTAATGAAATGCATCTGTAATGAGTTTGACTTTTAAGTAATTAAATTTTCTAAGCACCTCTAATTAATAATCGAACTCAGGTTAATAAATAATTTATATATTTTAATACCTTTGTGAGAATATAAATTTATAGTTGCAAAATTATGACATCAAAAAAGAAAGTAGCTTTAATCACAGGTGTAACCGGACAAGACGGTGCATACCTCTCGGAATTCTTATTGAAAAAAGGATATATCGTACATGGTATAAAACGCAGAAGTTCTATGTTTAACACAGATAGAATAGACCATTTATATCTCGACCCTCATGTTGAAAACAGAAATTTTATTCTGCATTACGGCGATTTAACAGACTCAACAAATCTTATTCGTATTATTCAAGAAATACAACCTGACGAAATATATAATTTAGCGGCAATGAGCCATGTTTCTGTTTCATTCGAAACTCCTGAATATACAGCAAACGCTGATGGAATTGGCACTTTGAGAATTTTAGATGCAATACGTTTATTAGGATTGAATAAAAAAACAAAGTTTTATCAAGCCTCAACATCAGAACTTTATGGATTAGTTCAAGAAATGCCGCAAAGCGAAAAAACCCCTTTTTACCCACGAAGTCCTTATGCTGTTGCTAAACTTTATGCTTACTGGATTACTGTTAACTACCGTGAAGCTTACGATATTTTTGCTTGCAATGGTATTCTTTTTAATCACGAGTCTCCTATAAGAGGCGAAACATTTGTAACTCGAAAAATCACTCGTGCTGCATCTCGAATTGCTCTGGGTTTACAAGATAAATTTTATTTAGGTAACCTGTCTGCAAAACGGGACTGGGGACATGCAAAAGATTATATTGAAGCTATGTATCTCATGATGCAGCAGGATAAACCCGAAGATTATGTCATTGCAACCGGTGTTACTACTGAAGTTAGAGAATTTGTAAAATTTGCATTTGCCGAAATTGGTATAGAGCTTACTTTTAAAGGTGAAGGAATAAACGAAAAAGCATTTATTAAAGCTTGTAACAATCCAAAATATCAATTAAAAATTGGTAAAGAAGTTCTTTCTGTTGACTCTCATTATTTTAGACCTACAGAAGTAAATATATTAAAAGGAGACCCTTCAAAAGCTAATAATCAATTAAATTGGCATCCAAAATATGACCTTAAGGCTCTTGTTAAAGATATGATGGAAAGCGATTTAATATTAATGCAAAAAGAACGTTTTTTAAAAGACGGCGGGTATAAAATAAAAAATTATTATGAATAAAAACAGTAAAATATACATTGCCGGACATAGAGGTTTGGTAGGAAGTGCAATCTTTCGCAATCTTACAAAAAAAGGGTATTCAAACATTATTACAAGAACACACAAGGAACTTGACCTTTTAAATCAGATTGAGGTAGAAAATTTTTTCAAAAAAGAAAAACCCGAATATGTTTTCTTGGCTGCTGCAAAAGTAGGTGGTATAATGGCTAACAGTATTTATAGAGGACAATTTCTTTATGAGAATTTACAAATACAAAACAATATTATACACCAATCGCACTTAAATAATGTTAAAAAATTATTATTTCTCGGAAGCTCTTGCATCTATCCAAAAAATTGTCCTCAACCGATAAAAGAAGATTATTTGCTTACAAGCGAACTTGAATATACAAACGAACCTTATGCAATAGCCAAGATTGCCGGTATGAAGATGTGCGAAGCCTACAACATTCAATATAAAACAAATTTTATTTCTGTAATGCCCACTAATCTTTACGGACCGGGCGATAATTATGATTTAGAAAAATCTCACGTTCTTCCTGCAATGATAAGAAAAATGCACTTGGCAAAATGTCTTGAAAACAATGACTTTGAAGGAATAAAAAAAGATTTTAATAAAAATCCTGTTGGGAATATTACCGGCAATGCATCTAAAGAAGAAATAATTAACATATTCAAAAAATACGGAATCATAAATACAACTCCTGTTTCTCTTAAATTATGGGGAACAGGAAAACCTCATCGTGAATTTTTGCATTCCGATGATATGGCTGATGCTTGTGTTTTTATTATGGAAAATATAGATTTTGCTGATACATACACCAAATTAAGTTCTGATGCTTCCAAGCAAAAGATTATTAATACACATATCAATATTGGTACGGGTAAAGATTTGTTAATAAGCGAATTAGCTGCTCTTGTAAAAAATATTGTTGGTTTTAAAGGCAATATTATTTGGGATACCGGCAAACCTGACGGAACATTTCAAAAACTACTCGATGTATCTAAACTTAATAGTCTTGGGTGGAAAGAAAAAATACCTTTAAAAAAAGGTATTTCAGATATTTATAAAAATTATGTTAAATAGGGCATATCAAAAAGCTCATTATACTCATTAATAGTCATTAATAGCCTGCCCTGTAGCGAAGCGTATCGGGGTCATTAATAGTCATTAATAGTCATTAATTGTCATTGATAGTCATTAATAGTCATTAATTGTCATTGATGGTCATTGATAGTCATTAATTGCCTGCCCTGTAGCGAAGCGTATCGGGGTCATTGATTGCCTGCCCTGTAGCGAAGCGTATCGGGGTCATTAATTGTCATTGATAGTCATTGATTGGGATCAAGTTCAAAAGTTGGGGATTAATTTGTCTATATTTACAAAAAAATATTATTTGTTTTTTATTTGTTTTACGTTGATAGCCTGAAGGGCTTAAACAATAATAACACCGAATCGCAAACAATA
>JAUVJB010000007.1 GCA_030592465.1 Bacteroidota bacterium
AGAATTATTAATAAGTTATAGATATTGTATAAGTAAAAAGTTTGTAAAGTTGAGACTACTCCGATCGAAATGGACTCAAAGTTATAATGTTTAAAGTTGTATATTATTATTTGAAACAACTTTAAACCTTAAACCTTAAACCTTAAACCTTAAACCTTAAACCTTAAACCTTAAACCTTAACAACTTTCACCTTTTTATCTTGTTTCCAAATTAACTTGTCCAATACCTGTATTAATTTTTACCTCTATAAATGGTTTATTTTCATTGTAAGACTTGTTATAATAGAGACTGCCGTCTTTAATAAATTTGCGGGCGTTAATGTCAGTAAGACCTTTTTCTATCTCGGCTTTAACTCCAACTTTTTCAGGTAATAAAATAGTAAGTTTACCAATACCTCCTTCAATATCGACATTCAGGTTGTGTTCCCAATCTCCTGTTAAATCAACGGTTACATCTCCTACGCCCATTTCTATATCTACCTTTTTTAAAATTTTACTATTTTTAAGATTTATATTTGCTTTGCCGGCGCCAAGTTTTAAATCTAAATTTTTAATTAATAACTCATTTACATTAATGTCGGCATCTCCTGCTCCAAATTTTATTAACATGTTCATAGGCACATTGTTATTAAAACGCAAATCCCATATATTTTTATAACTTTTTATTTTATATTCATTATCAGTTGAAGGCTGAATAATTTTTAGCGTCCCTTTTTCGTCAAGAACATTATACTTAATTCTTGCTTTAAGGTCTTCACGATTATAAATAAAACCTGCTTCAAGCAAATTGTCTGCACCATCGGTGATTTTAAGTTTACCGGCAGCCATTAATATTTCAACATCAACAAATTTTGCATTGTTGAGTTTAATAACTTTAATATCTGTCTTTAACTCCCCTTTAGTTGTGTCCTTTTGGAATTCGTCATTATCGTTGTCATGAATATAATTACAAGAAATAAAAGTTAATCCTGTAAGAATAAAAAATAATAATAAAAACTTGTAAAATTTGATTGATTTCATTTTATGTCCTCCTAATTAATTAATTTTGTAAGTATAAAATTAAACAAAAACAATTGATTAATAAAATAAAAAAAAACCTACGGGTTAACCCATAGGTTTTTTTTTATTATTTTATTTTGTTTTATCAGGTAATGCAGGAATTGGCGGTTTTTCTTGTTCTTTTGTCTTTAACTCATCAAGAACAAGCTCAATAGCTTTATTTAATTGTTGGTCTATACCTTCATATTCTTTAGCAGGGTCGTTAACAACAACAATATCAGGGTCGATGCCATGACCTTCGATAACCCAACCGCTGCTATCGAATGGAGCAAAATCAGGTTTAGTTAACATTCCACCATCAATAAAAGGCAAAGAACTTGTTATTCCAACAACACCACCCCAAGTGCGAACACCAATAATTTTACCCATTTTATGTTTTCTGAAACGATAAGGGAATATATCACCATCAGAAGCTGAATATTGGTTAACTAATACAACTTTTGGGCCAACTAATATTTGTTCAGGACTAGTAACTCCTTGCTTTGCATTTCTAGAGTAATCGTAATATACAAGTTCTCTGCGTAGTCGTTCAATAATCATTGGAGAAACATTGCCTCCGCCATTACCCCTATCATCAATAATAAGTGCTTTTTTTGATAATTGAGGATAAAAATGTTTTACAAACTCGTTTAAACCATCGCTCATCATATCAGGAATATGAATATAACCGACTTTACCGTCAGTAGCATCATTTACTTTTTTAATATTATTTTCAACCCAATTATAATAATACAATTCTGCTTCGTCAGCAACAGGGACAACAATAGTTTTACGACTTCCTTTTTCATCAGGTGTTGAATTTATTGTAAGTTCAACTTCTTTATCAGCTGTGTTTACTAATGACTGATAAATATTTTCCATATCCTTTGTTGATTTACCGTTAACAGCAATAATATAATCACCTTCTTTAGCATTAACGCCTATTTCAGTTAAAGGAGAACGAACATTTTTGTTCCAATTTTCACCTTTGAGAATTTTATCAATTTTATAATAACCCGACGATGTGCGGCTCAATTTGGCACCAAGCAAACCTGTATTTATTCTTTTCGGCATGGGTCTGTCTCCGCCACCAGTATATGAGTGCCCAACATTTAGTTCGCCAATAAGTTCACCAATAATATAAGTTAAATCATTTCTATGATTAACATAAGGTAAAAGAGCTGCATATTTATCGTGCATTGCCTTCCAATCTAAACCATGCATGTTTGAAGCATAAAAAAAGTCTCTCATCTGCCTCCAGCTTTCATCATAAATTTGTTTCCATTCTTGTTTGTTGTTTACAAGAACTTTCATATTAGAAAGGTCAACATTTTTGTCTAATTTAATTTTTGAGCTTGGAATATCAATAATATAATATGATTTACTTTTTTCAACTAACATTTTTTTACCATTTGAAGAGATAGCAAAACCAATCTTATCGGCAAAAGTTGTATCTTTTTTCTTCTTTAAATCATAAAATTTTGCATGTGTATCAGAGTTATGAGCATGTTCGCAGTAATAAATTTTATCATTAATGCCATAAATATCCCAATAATTTGAGGCTTTTACAGGCAACTCAATAATTCTGTCTTGAATACCATCAAGGTCAACTTTAACCGTAATGGTTTTATTTTCTTTTTTATCTTTTTCTTTCTTTGATTTAGCATCTTTATTTTCAGCTTTTTCAATTTTAACTTCATCATTAACAGGGGCAAATGGTGATTTTGTATCTTTTGAAAGAGTTACCAAATAAATTTTGTTCATATCAATATATGCACTGTTCCATTCTGTTCGGTTCCAAATAGGTGTAAAACTTCTGCTTGAAGAAAAAATTAAATATTTACCATCTTGGCTGAATGTTGGTTGTGAAGAATAATACCATCCATCGGTAATCGCTGTTTTTGATTTTGTATCGGTACTATATAAATAAACAGTTTTTAAACCTTTGTCTTCATCTTGCGAATAAGTTATCCATTTGCTGTCAGGCGACCAGTTAAAACTATATATTACGTCAATATCCGATTTGTTTACTAAAGTGATATTTTTTGTATTAATATCAATATATTGAAGTCTGAATTTCTGGTCATTCCAAAGAATTTTTTTACTGTCGGGTGACCATTTTAATTCAAATTTATAAATATTTGTATTTTTGGTAAGTTGAACAGCAGGTTCAGAACCATCTTGTTTAATAATATAAATTTCATCTTCACCGGTTTTGTCAGAGATATAAGCAATATATTTTCCGTCGGGAGACCATGTAGCATCGCGGTCGTGAACGCCTGATGTTTGTGTTAAATTACGTGTTATGCCATGTTCGGCAGGAACAGTAAAAATATCGCCTCTGGCACTAAAGACTAAACGATTTCCATCAGGAGCAATATCAGCACTTTCGATAAATTTACTTACATCTTTTAAAGTATTACGAGAGCTAATTAAATCGTTAGCAATTTTAATGTCAACCTTATTAGTTTGTTGAGATTCAAAATTAAAAGTATAGATATAACCTCCATTTTCAAAAATAATATCTTGGTCACCTAATGACGGGAATTTAATATCATATTCGGTAAACGTAGTAACTTTCTTCGTTTGTTTTGTTTTTATGTTATATACAAACAAATTCATTGTTCTGTCTCTGTCAGATAAGAAATAAATATTGTCGTTATGCCACATAGGGAAAATATCTTGAGCAGGATTGTTTGTAATATTGATAGTTTTTTTAGTGTCAAAATCATAAACCCAAATATCATCAGCCATACCGCCACGATAATATTTCCAAGTTCTAAACTCACGGAAAACGCGGTTATAAGCTAACTTTTTACCATCGGGAGAGTAATAACAAAATCCGCCGGTTGAAAATGGCAATTCTTGTGATAAACCTCCGGTAATTGATACCTTAAAAAGTTGACCTATAAAAAAGTTAAACGATTGTTTACGAGAACGATAAACAACATCTTTACCGTCATTAGTCCATCCCATTACTATATTGTTTGGTCCCATACGGTCAGAAACGTCATCGCGATGTAAGGTTGCAGTATAAGTAATACGTTTAGGCACACCACCTTGCGATGGAATTAAATAAACTTCGGTGTTACCATCGTACTGGCCTGTAAATGCAATTTGATTTCCGTCAGGAGAAAATTTTGCAAACATTTCATAGCCAATGTCATTTGTTAGTTTGCGAGCTATTCCTCCTTGTTTTGCAACAGTGTAAAGGTCACCTGCGTAAGTGAAAACAATTTGATTTTGATAAACTGCAGGAAATCTTAACAGCCGTGCTTCATTTTGAGAGAAACCCTCAATAACAAGAAACAAGCTAAACGAAATAATCAATAATATTTTTTTCATTAGTAATTAATTTTAAAAAGTTAAATTGTTAGACACAAATTTCACGAATTAACACGAAAATTTATTGTTTAATTGTTATATAAATATTAATTAATGTCTGTCCATAAAGTTAATAATAATAACCGTCATTGCAATCCGCCAGCTGGCGGATCGCAATGACAGCAAATATAATTTCGTGAGACACTAATTAAGTTTATATAGAGCTGTTTTAATTCTTTTTAATGCTTCAATAATGTTATCTTCAGAAGTTGCATAAGAGAGTCTGATGCAATTAGGGTCGCCAAAAGCACTACCTGTAACAGTAGCAACATGAGCTTTATTTAAAAGATACATACATAAATCGCCTGCATTATTAATAGTTGTATCTTCAAAAGATTTTCCAAAGAAATAAGTAACATCAGGGAAATAGTAAAAAGCTCCATCGGGTTTAAAAGTTTTAATGCCTTTTATTTCAGATAAAAGTTTAAAAACGAGGTCGCAACGTTTTTTAAATATTTCTTTCATCTCATTAACAGAAGTTAAATCGGCATTAAGAGCTGCACAAGCTGCTTTTTGGGATATTGATGATGCTCCTGAAGTGATTTGCCCTTGAAGTTTATTACAAGCTTGAGCAATCCATTTTGGTGCTCCAATATAACCAATTCGCCAGCCGGTCATTGCATAAGCTTTTGAAACGCCATTTACAACAATAACTCTATCTTTAATATAATCAAATTGAGCTATGCTTTCATGTTTCCCTCTGAAATTAATATGTTCATAAATTTCATCAGAAATAATAAATATATCTTTATGTTTTGCAAACACATCAGCAATAGCTTTAAGCTCTTGTTTTGAGTATAGAATACCGCTTGGATTAGACGGAGAATTAAATAAAAAAACTTTAGTTTTTGGCGTGATGGCTTGCTCAATTTGTTGTGGTGTAATTTTAAACTTATTATCTATTGACGTTTTAATAATTACACTTTTAGCTTCAGCTAATTTAACAAGCTCACTATAACTCACCCAAAATGGAGCAGGGATAAGAACTTCATCGTCTTTATTAACAAGACTTAATATAACGTTAGCAAGAGATTGCTTCGCTCCTGTTGACACAATAATTTGATCCGTAGCATATTCCAAGTTATTTTCACGTTTAAATTTATTTGAAATAGCTTGGCGAAGATCAAGAAATCCTTGAACGGGTGAATAATGAGTGAAACCATCATCCATAGCCTTTTTTGCAGCTTGTTTAATATAATCAGGCGTATTAAAATCAGGTTCGCCTATACTTAAATTAATAATATCAATTCCTTTAGCTTGTAATTGACGACTTTTGTCTGTCATAGCTAATGTTTCGGAAATTGAAAGTTTATTTAATCTATTAGAAACTTTATACATTATTTTTTATTTTTTTTGTTATTAATCTCCAAATTTACATAATTCTTTGTTATGTTTACAAAAAAATTGTTTCTATTTTAGTTAAACAATACTTTGTTTTGTAAGCATTTATAATTAATTTTAAAAAAATAAAAATTAAAGATAAGTTATGACTGAATTTTTAGAGATATTAAAATATATTTTACCTTCGTTAGTAGTTTTTTTTACTGCATATTTATTGATAAATAAGTTTATTAATAACGATCAGCAAAAACGAAAACTAGAAATCATTTTAAATAATCAAAAAATTATTACTCCAATAAAGCTGCAGGCTTATGAGCGATTAATACTTTTTTTGGAAAGAATTTCATCAGAATCGTTAATTGTACGTGTACAGCACCAAGGAATGACGAGTAAACAACTGCATATTGCTTTGTTAAGCACAATTAGAGCAGAGTTTGAGCATAATATTTCACAGCAGCTTTATATTACTTCACAAGCATGGGAACTTGTTAAAGCATCGAAAGAAAATATGATAAAATTAATTAATGATTGTGCTGTAAATACAAACCCTAAATCATCATCAATTGAATTAAGCAGGACAATTATTGAAAAAGTAATGGAAAAAACCAAGTCTCCTACAAGTGTTGCAATTGATTTTTTAAAAAAAGAGATGAATAATTTTTTTTAATTGTCAATTATTAATTAAACAATACTCACTTCCATATTGAGAATAATACCGAACTTATCATAAACAGTTTGTTGAATATCTTTAGCAAAATTATAAATATCGTTACCTGTAGCATCTCCATAGTTAACAATAACAAGAGCTTGGTCTTTGTAAGTTCCTACCTTGCCATAATTTTTGCCTTTTAATCCACATTGCTCAATTAACCATCCTGCAGCTATTTTATCTTTTGTCTCAGATACTTTATATGAAACAATACCGGGAAATTTCTTTTTCAGCTCTTGCGTTTTTTTGTTGTCAATAATAGGATTTTTAAAAAAACTACCTGCATTGCCAATTTTTTTAGGGTCAGGAAGTTTTCTGTTACGTATGTTAATTACTGCTTCCCGAACAGAGTCAATATTTTTATTTTTATTTTTTTTTAATTCATCGTTTATTTTTCCGTAATTAATATTTAAAACAGGATTTTTCGACAATTTATATGTTACATAAGTTATAATATACTTATTTTTAAGTTCATTTTTAAAAATGCTGTTACGGTATTCAAATTTACAATCTTTGTTTTTAAATTTTGTAATCTCCTGTGTCTCAATATTAACAGCTTCAACTTCTTCAATAATATCTTTTACTTCAACACCATAGGCGCCAATGTTTTGGACAGGTGTAGCACCAACTGTTCCCGGAATTAGCGATAAATTTTCAGCACCGCCGTAATTATTTAAACAACAATAGTTTACAAAACTATCCCAAATTTCACCTGCACCAATTTTTATTAAAACAAAGTCCGTTGTTTCTTTAACGATTTGAATTCCCGGAACTTTTGGATGAATAACAATTCCATCGAAATCTTTAGTAAAAACAATGTTACTGCCTGAACCTAAAATTAATTTTTTAATGTTTGATATCTTGTTCACTTTTAAGAAAAAAATTATTTCTTCAGATTTGGTAAATTCGTAATAGTATCTTGCTTTAACATCAATACCAAAAGTATTGTGTTTTTTTAAAGAATAATTTTCAAATAATTTATCCATATTTTTCGTTAATTTTTACAAATATAAAACAAAAGTTAAGTAACAAAACAATTGTTTTAAGATAATCTTTATCTTTGTTAAAAATCTATAAAAATTGAACAGAATAATTTTATCAGTTACCAATGATTTGGTTACAGACCAAAGAGTTAATAAAGTTGCATTAACATTAACAAAATTAGGTTATGATGTAACTTTAGCCGGCAGGAAATTAAAAAATAGTTTAGAAATTAATAAGCGAGAGTATAAAACAAAACGCTTTAAATTGCTATTTAATAAAAAATGGATGTTTTATGTAGAATATAACTTAAGGTTGTTTTTTTATTTAATTTTTAAAAAATTTGATATTTTAGTCTCAAACGATTTAGACACTTTGCTTTCAAACTACTGTGTGTCAATTATTAGACATAAAAAATTAGTTTATGACAGCCATGAATATTTTACCGAAGTGCCTGAGTTGATAAATCGTAATTTTCAAAAAAAAATTTGGTTAAAAATTGAAAAGTTTATTCTTCCAAAAATAAAGTATTCTTACACTGTTTGTAAATCAATAGCTGATGATTATAATAAAAAGTATGGAATAGAAATGCAGGTTATAAGAAATGTTCCTTTACGAAATAATGCTGAATATAATTTTAAGAAAATAAATAATCTCAAAACAAAATTAAACACTAAAGATAAAAAAATTATCTTATATCAAGGTTCGTTAAACATAGGAAGAGGCATTGAACAAGTTATATATGCTATGGAATTTATTGATAATGCTATTTTTTTAATAATAGGTGGTGGCGATATAACAAAAAAATTAGTAAGTTTAACAAAGCAAAAAGGTTTAGATAAAAAAATAATTTTTTTAGGTAAAATACCTTTTAAAGAGCTTGTTAATTATACAAAATTAGCTGATATTGGTATTTCATTAGAACAAAATTTAGGGCTGAATTATTATTACTCATTACCTAATAAATTATTTGATTACATTAATGCAGATGTTCCGATTTTATCCTCTGATTTGCCTGAAATTGTTAGTATTGTTAAAAAATATAAAATAGGTAAAATAATAAATGATTTTTCTCCTCGTTTTATTGCTAATACTATTAATTTGATGTTAAATGATGAACATAGAATTTCAGAATGGAAAAAAAACTTAAAAATGGCAGCCAAAGAGCTTTGTTGGGAAAAAGAAGAAATAAAATTGATTGATTTTTACAATACTGTTAGTTAAAAATTGAACTTTAGCAAAATCCCGAGACACTTTGGGATTGAAAGTTGTTCAAAATTAAATTAGTAACTTAAACCAAATTTACTTAAAACTAAGCAATATGATTTTAGTTTATGCTGAAAATATCACACCAAGAGTAAAATATATTTTTGATTTAGTATTTAACGATGTTCTTCAAATTAGTTATAGCATTACTAATATTAAGAATTTCTTCATCAGTTCAGAATGTGTTAAGTTCAATTATTCAAAAACAAAATTTGATAATGAATTATTTATTTATTCAACCGATTTGTTATTTCAAAATTCAATTGAGAAACAAGAAATTGAAGTAACTGATTGGGATGGAATAAAAATATTTTTTCAAACAAATTATCAATCTGATTTACCGTTTGATATTTTCGCAGCAAGCTTTTATCTTGTTTCTCGTTACGAAGAATATTTGCCTTTTGTTGCCGACAAACATCAACGTTTTCAGGCAATTGACAGTCTGGCTTTTATACACAATTTTTTAGAAGAACCAATTGTAAATAAATGGGTGGAATTATTTTCAGATATATTAGTTAATAAATATCCGGAATTACAATTACCGAAGCGACAATTTAATTTTATACCAACTATTGATATTGATAACGCCTATTACTTTAAAGCAAAAGGATTAATTAGAACTTTAGGTGCAAGTTTAAAATCATTATTTAATTTAAAAAATAATTTTAACAGGTTTCAAGTAATTTGTGGTTTTAAAAAAGACCCTTTTGATAATTTTAGATTATTAAAAAGAGTTCATACAAATTATAAACCTGTTTATTTCTTTTTGATTGGTAAATATGGATTGTTTGATAGAAATATATCGATAAAAAGTAAACGATATAAAAGACTAATTAAGTCAATGTCGAGATATGATAATATAGGTATTCACCCGTCATACTCATCAACCAATAATTTTGAAGTTTTAAAAAAAGAAATTAATGCTTTATCATCAATAATTGATAAAAAAATAATTAGAAGTCGAAATCATTTTTTAAGATTAAAATTCCCTGACACCTATCAATCACTCATAAAGCTCAATATAAAAGAAGATTACACAATGGGATATTCTACTCAAATAGGTTTTAGAGCAGGAATATGCACTCCGTTTTTATTTTATGATTTAACAAAAGAAGAAATTACCAATTTAACCATTTATCCTTTTGCATTGATGGATGTTACTTTTATTCGTTCTTTAGAATTAACTCCTGACAAAGTTTTATTTGAAATAAAAAGAATTATTAAAGAAGTAAAAAAAGTTAAAGGAACTTTTATCAGTTTATGGCATAACGAAACATTTAGTAATATTAACGAATACAAAGGATGGCGATTTGTGTATCAAGAAATGATAAGGTTTATTGAGAATGGTTAAGGGTTTAAAGTTTAAGGTTTAAAGTTTAAAGTTTGAGGTTTGAGGTTTAAAGTTATCATTGCGTCTTTGCATGAAATAAAAATATTATAATCTTTTTAACAAAACTAATTAATGTTTTAAATTGGAAATAATATATCTACAACATAATGAGATAGATAAAGTTAAATGGGATAAATGTATAATTCGATCTTATAATGGAATTATATATGCTTTTTCGTGGTATTTAGATATTGTTTCCGAAAATTGGGAAGCTTTGATTGTGGGTGATTATGAAATGATTTTCCCAATTATTCCCGGTAAAAAATTTTGTATAAATTATTTGTATCAACCTCTTTTTGTTCAGCAACTTGGCGTTTTTTCATATCAAAAACTAAATAGTAAGATTATTGAAGAATTCCTTGATGCAATACCAAAAAAATATAAATTTTTTGAAATTAATCTTAACACGTTTAACAAAATTTCCTTTGCAAAATATAAAATAACACAAAAAGTTACTCACGAAATCGACTTGATTTGCCCGTATGAGAAACTATATAATAGATATTCAATAAACACAAAAAGGAATATAAAAAAGGCAAAAAAAAATAATTTACAAATAATAAGAAAAATTCCGATTAAAGAATTTATCGATTTTAAACAAAAAAATTCAGTTGTAAAACTTAAAGAAGAAGATTATAGGATTTTAAAAAGTATTATTTCAATATCAATATTTTATACAGTAGGTGAAATATATGGCGTGTATAATTCTGATAATGAGCTGTGTGCCGTTGCATTTTTTATCAAATCGCATAACAAAGTTATTTATCTTGTCTCTGCATCCAGTGAAGAAGGCAAACAAAAAAGAGCAATGTTTTTATTAATTGACACCTTTATTAAAAAAAATTCACAAAAAAATCTTACTTTAGATTTTGAAGGTTCAAATATTGAAAGCATAGCAAGATTTTTTACAGGCTTCGGTGCAAAACCTTGTTATTATCAATCTGTTAAAAAGAACAAACTACCTTGGTTTGTTAAAATATTTAAAAAATAATAATAGTAATGTACTTTTAACGGTTATAATTTAAAAATAACATTATTATCATTGATGATCATTAATGGTTATTAATTGTCATTGATTGTTCATTAATTGACAATAAACAACAAATGATGTGAAACAAATGACGGCTAAGCCAAATGACAAAAAATGACGTGAAACAAATGACAAACCATAATACGCAAAACATCAATATTAAATCCTTTTTTCGCTCATTAAGCATAATATTTTATTTTACCACAATTGATTTTCTTATCTATTTAAGTAAACAAAATTTAATACTTCCTTTTTATCATACTGTAAGCAATGAAAATCTTATTCATATAAAACATCTGCATAAAATTAAAAACGAAAAACAGTTTGAACAAGAACTTAATTTTTATTTAAAACATTATGAGCCAATCGACATTTTTCAACTTAAAAAAATTGCAGAAACTAATAAGAAACCTGACAAAAAATATTTTTTTCTGTCATTCGACGATGGTCTAAGCCAAATATCAGATGTTGTTGCACCTATCTTAAAAAGAAAAGCCATCCCTGCTACTTTTTTTATTAACTCTAAATTTGTTGATAATAAAGATTTATCTTATCGATATAAAACAAGTATATTAATTGATGCAATTAAAAATAATAAGTCATCGAAAAACATAAAAAATAAAATTAAACAATGCTTAAACCGGAACAGCCTGAATTACAGCAATATAACAAAGTCCTTATTGTCAATTAATTACAATAACAAAAATATTTTAGATGAGTTGGCTTTAATCTTAGGGGTTGATTTTAATCTGTATTTAAAAAACGAAAAACCATATTTAAACTCATCACAAATTAATGAATTAATTAAAGATGGTTTTACAATTGGTGCTCACAGCATTGACCATCCTCAATATAATTTACTGTCAATTAATGAGCAAATAACACAAACAATGCAAAGTGTAAAATTTATTAACAATAATTTTAATATTGATTATAAAACATTTGCTTTTCCTTTTACAGATTATGGAGTGTCAAAAGATTTTTTTCAACAAATTTATAATAAAGAAAATAATATTGATATCTCGTTTGGTACAGCAGGATTGAAAAACGACCGTGTTAAATATCATTTTCAACGAATACCAATAGAAGGTTCTCAATTATGTGCAAGAAATATTATTATTTCTGAATATCTTTATTATTTGTTTAAAATGCTTTTTGATAAGAACATAATTATTCGTAAATAATGTTTTGTAAGAAAAAGCCAATAACTGCGTTATACTTGTATTAAAAATCAGTCATCCCGATTGTGCTTTTTGTTGGTTTTTATTTAAAAAACCTTATAAAAGCTACTTCGGGACTCTTAATTTTTAATACTTCGTAAGCCTTGTTCTTGACGTTTTCTTATCAAACACTTACATTTTTAGGAATTCTCAAACAGACACTAAATATAATGCTGACAATAAAAAAATTTACAATATCTGTAATTATTGAATTTGTGTTTTCTGAAAAATATAAGAAACTCAAAAATATTCCGATAAGTAAACATCGTGCTTTGTCGTATTTAAAAAATCCACGGATAAGCAGCAGCGATACAGTAATGTTTCTCGCTTATGAAAATAATGAGCTTGTTGGCTACAGGACTATTTTGCCCGATTATTTTTATCAAAATAATAATAAATATAAAATAGGATGGTTGAGTGGTAACTGGGTAAAACCGGAAAAACGCCGCACAGGAATATCAACAAAATTGTTTAATGCTGCTTATGACGAATGGGACGGAAATTTGGCATACACTAATTACGCACCTGTTTCAAAAGCTGTGTACGATAAAACATCTGAGTTTGTTAAATTTCAGTCAATTAAAGGTTTAAGAGCTTATAACAGATTTAATTTTGCAGATTTGTTGCCTCCAAAGTCATCTTTTTTTCAAACGATTAAACCTTTTTTACGATTTTCCGATTTTATTTTAAACCTGTTTTGCGATATTAGAATAATTGTTTTAAATAATTTTTTATCTGTTAAAAATATCAAATTTGAATATGTTAATTTTATTGATGATGAGATAACCGAATTTATTAAAAACAAGATAGATAAAGAAGTTTGCAGACGCTCACAAAAAGAATTGAACCGGATTATTAATTATCCATGGATAATAAATCAAGCAATAAAAGATAATTATAATAAAAGATATCACTTTTCATCAACCGATAAGAGATTTAATAATTTTAACATTAAGATTTATGACGATAACGAAAAATTAATTGCTTATTTAATGCTCACTGTCAGAAATAAGAGACTTTCTGTGCCTTATTGTTATTATGATAATAATATTAATGATGTTATTAAAATTATTTATAAGCACATGTTAAATATGCATTTAAGCATGCTAACAGTGTATAATAACAATATTGTAAAATATTTAAGAAATCATTCTACACCATTTTTATTTAAAAAGAAGATATTTAGAAATTATTTTATCACAAAAGAAGCAAACAGCAAATTATCTGATAATCAATTGTTTAATTTTCAGGATGGTGATGGCGATTGTGTTTTTACATAGTTTTGCTAAATTTCACATAAAATCATAAACATTACTTTAAACAAATAATATTTTAGAATTTAGATTTTAGATTTACCAATAACATTAAACATTAAACTTTAAACATTAAACTCTCTATTATTCACTTAATTGGCTAAAATCAATTACTTCGTTGGCATTTTCAATAAACTTTCCTGCTTCACATCGAAAAGTACGAGCCGAAAATTTTTTAAGCATGTTATAATCGTGAGTAGCCATAACAACAGTACGCCCACTTTGACTGATTTTAAAAAGAAGCCGCATAATGCCTTCAGAAGTTCCGGGATCGAGGTTGCCGGTTGGTTCATCAGCCAAAATTATATCGGGATTATTGAGCAAAGCACGTGCAATAACAACTCTTTGCTGTTCACCTCCTGATAGTTGATGTGGCATTTTATAATCTTTATAAGACAAATCAACTTTTTCAAGAACTTCACTAATTCTAAGATCAATTATTTTCTTATTTTTCCATCCTGTAGCTTTTAATACGAATGACAGATTATCGTAAACTGTTCTATCAACTAAAAGTTGAAAATCCTGAAAAACAATTCCAATCTTCCTGCGAAGATATGGGATTTCTTTTCTTTTAATGTTTTGCAAGTTATATCCAACAATCTTTCCCCGCCCCTTTGTTAAAGGTAAATCAGCATATAACGTTTTTAACAAACTTGATTTACCGCTTCCTGTTTTACCTATCAGATAAACAAATTCGCCTTTATTCACTTCTAAATTTACATCAGATAAAACTAAATTATCTTTCTGAAAAATTGAAGCTTCTTTTAATTCAATTACTGTATCAAGTGACATGTCTTTATATAATAAATATTCTATAAAATATTAAACCCGCAAAATTATGTTGAGACTATTTTAATGAAAAACCCAAAATTTGAAATTAAGACAAATTTTTAATACAGCGGGGTTCTTAATTTCTAATTTCTAATTTCAGTTTTTTATCAATTAAAATATCTAATTAAAACATACGTTTATTCAAAACTGCAAACCAGAATATTAAAAATACCTAATTATTCAATTTTTTTTAAAACACCATATTGTAAATTATTTACCACCTCAATAAATTTATTTACATTTTTAATGTAATTAAGTTTTTCAAGTGTCTTTTTTGTAACATTTGCCTTAAAATGATCAATAAGTATAAAATTATTATCTCTAATTTGTATATAATCAGGAATTTTTGCTGTGCCTTTTGTTTTTAAAATATACATTATTTATGTATTTTATAAAAAAAATTGTTCTACAAATAAACAAAAATTAAATTACAAAAATAAAATTAGAAATTAACAGTTAATTGTTAATAAAAGAATTATAAAAAATAGATGTATAGATATTTCTTTTTTACCTTTACAGCTAAAATGGAAAATTATCATCCAATTTAGATTTTAGATTTTAGAATTAACAAAAACATTAAACTTTAAACATCAAACTTTAACCATTATAACAATGAGAACAAAGTATTTATTCCTCTTTATAAATTTATTTCTAATTTCAATCAGTTTTGTGAATTTTGTTTCAGCTCAAAACTCAATGATATATCACAATACTGATTATGAATTTAAAAAAGGGGTTGAATTGTTTAGTAAACAAAAATATGTTGCAGCTCAGAAACATTTTAATAATATTTCGTTACATAATGGCGAGAATTATTCTAACACAAAAACTGACGCAGAATATTATTCTGCACTTTGTGCAATAGAGCTCTTTAATTCAGATGCTGAATATTTAATTATTAAGTTTATCGAAGAACATCCCGAAAGCCCGAGAGTTAAAATTGCATATTTTCAAATGGGTAAGTTTCAGTATCGCAAAAAAGATTATCAGCAATCACTTAATTGGTTTAAAAAGGTAAATAAATTTGATTTGAACAATGACGAATTAGCTGAATATTATTTTAAACGAGGATATTGTTATTTTTCTTTAAAAGATTATAATGATGCCTCAAAAATGTTTTACGAATTAATTGACAGTGATTCTAAATATTTTGCTCCTGCCCTCTTTTATTATTCACATATTGCTTATATAAACAAAAATTATGAGACCGCTCTAAATGGGTTTACAAAATTAAAAGATGATGTAACCTTTGCTCCTATTGTTCCTTATTATCTTGCCCAAATTTATTTTAATCAAAAAAAATATGATGAGATAATTCAATATGTGCCTTCTTTATTAGATTCTGCAACAACTAAACGTGCTCCGGAAATAGCACGAATCATTGGTGAGGCTTATTATCAAAAGGCAGATTACAATAATGCACTTTCATATCTTGAAATTTATAAAAACAAGTCAAAGTCATATACAAGAAACGATATCTATCAATTAGCCTATATTTATTATAAAAATAATGATTTTGAAAAAGCAGGCAAAGAATTTCAAAATGTTACTAATGTTGATGATTTGCTAAGCCAAAATGCATATTATTATCTCGCTGACTGTTTTTTAAAAAAAGGTGATAAAAATAATGCACGAATAGCTTTTTACTCTGCATCAAAACTTGATTTTAATAAGGACATTAAAGAAGATGCTTTGTTTAATTATGCAAAATTAACTTATGAGTTAGCATATTCACCATTTAACGAAACTATTAAAACATTTAATCAATACCTCGAACAATATCCTAATTCAGACAAAACAGATCAGGTTTACGATTATCTTGGCAATGCTTATATGACATCAAAAAATTATAAAGATGCTTTGGCTTCTATTGAAAAGATAAAAATTAAAAATACCGGGATATTAGAAGCATATCAACGCATTGCATATTACCGTGCTTTAGAATTATTTAGCAACCTTCAATTTAAACAATCAATTGAAGTATTTGATAAAGCACTTAGTGTACCTCCTTTTGACAAAACGATTAAAGCTCTGTCAATTTATTGGAAAGCCGAAGCTTATTACAGAATAAAAGATTATGATAATGCAATTATAAATTATAAAGAATTTCTTTTAACACCCGGTGCATTTGAACATGATGAATACAATAATTCATATTATAATTTGGGATATTCATGTTTTAAAAAGAAAGATTATAAACAAGCAATATCATGGTTCCGGAAATATGTTGATAATGTTAAAATTAATGAGCCTCAGAAACTTAGCGATGCTTTTATCAGAATAGGCGATTGCTATTTTGTGTCTCGCAATTATAATAGAGCTGTCGATTTTTATGCAAAAGCTATTGATGTTAATTCTCTCGATGCCGATTATGCATTATTTCAACAAGGTTTTTCTTATGGCTTATTAAAAAAATATAAACAAAAATTATCTTTATTAACAACCTTGTTAAACGACACTAATTCAACATATTATGACGATGCCATATTTGAGATTGCTAAAACTTATGTTATAACAGATTCAATTGATCTATCTATTAAAAATTATAAGCTGATAATAAAAAAATTCCCTAATAGCAGCTATGTCGGGAAATCATTAGTTCATCTCGGTTTATTATATTATAACAGTGATAAAAACCAAGAGGCAATAAAATATTACAAACAAGTTGTGGCTGATTATCCGGGTACTCAAGAAGCTAAAGATGCTTTAATTGGATTAAAAAATATTTATGTTGACCTTAATGATGTTAATACATATTTCAATTATGTTAATTCATTAGGCGGATTTGCTAATGTTAGTGTTTCTGAGCAAGATTCATTAACATATCTCGCTGCAGAAAAAATTTATATGTCAGGCGATTGCAAAAAATCGGGACAGCTATTCAAAAACTATCTTGAAAAATATCCAAACGGTAGTTTTGTGCTCAATGCTCATTTTTATAAAGCCGATTGTGATTATAAAAACAATCAATCTGATGATGCTTTAAAAGCATATTCTTTTATTATTGATAAACCAAAAAATATTTTCACAGAGCAAGCATTATTAAATGCAGGTAATATTAATTTCAGTAATAAAAACTATGCAGAGGCATTAGAAAATTACACTATACTTGAGAATGTTGCAGAAGTAAAAAATAACCTGTTAAAAGCACGTATTGGGCAAATGCGTTCTGCTTTCGATTTAAAAAGTTATAAAAATGCTATTGTTGCCGCAAACAATGTCTTGATAACTGAAAAAGTTGCTCAGGAAAAAATTCGTGAAGCACATCTAATACTTGCAAAATCATACTTTGCCCAAAACAAACTTAATAAAGCAATAACACAATATAGAATAATTGCTCTCGACAGTAAAACAAGACAAGGTGCAGAAGCAAAATATCAAATTGCACATATTTTATATATTCAAAAAAAATATGAGTTAGCTAAACAAGAAATTTTCAATTTTATTAATCTTAATACTTCTTATCAATTTTGGTTAGCCAAAAGTTTTATTCTATTATCAGATATTTATTTCGACAATAACGATTATTTTCAGGCTAAAGCAAACCTAAAAGGAATTGTTGATAATTATAAAACTACTGATGATGGTATTATTGATACAGCTAATGAGAAGATAGAAAAGATTAAAAAAATTGAAGATGCTCAATTTAAACAAGTCTCTAAAAAAGATATTGAAATTAATTTTAAAGACAATACTAACGGACAATATGATAAATTGTTTGAAGAAGAAAATAAAGTTAAAAATGACAGTGTGAAATGATAGAAGTTTAATGTTTAGAAAACCTGTCAGAATGCGAAGCTCCTGACAGAGTTTGATGTTTAATGTTTAATGTTTAATGTTATTGGTAAATCTAAATTCTAAAATCTAAATTCTAAAATATTATTTGCTATATGAAATACCTTGTTATCTTATTAATCCCTATACTATTTATAAATTTTAAGGCAAGTTCTCAATATAAATTGTACCAAGAGGTTAAAGTTGTTAAGCCTTACGAACCATCAATATCTGATGCTTATAAAATTAACGAGCTGCCAAAAATAAATGATACTATCAAGATTTCACCATCGTTTAGTTATTCAATTAAAACTAAAACCAAAAAATTGGATTCGAAATTTCAATTAGAACCTATTAAACCTGCAAAGATGCTTGGTGAACCTTTAAATAAATTATATAAATCGTATTTCAAATTTGGAGTTGGAAATTATCTTACACCATTAGCAGAGATAAATATTTCAAGCCTTCGTGCAAAAGATTATTCAGTTGGTGCTTATTTAAAACATTTCTCAACCAATGGTAAAATAAAAAATACAGATAATAAAAAAGTATTTGCAGGCAATAGCGATAACTTTGTACAAATTTATGGAAAGAAAAATTTTAAAAACAGTAAAGTCCTTTCGGGAGATATGAGTTTTAACTCAAAAAAGATTTATTACTATGGTTATAATCCTGATAAAAATTATTTGCCTACAGATAATATTCCAACTGATAAAAAAGATATTGAATACCAAAACTTTAATTTATTTAATTTTAATACCGGTTTTAAAACAGATTATATTGATTCGTCTCATGTGAATTATGATATTGAACTTAATTACAGATATTTTAAAACAAAAGATGACATTAACGAAAACGCTTTGTTTTTAACCGCTAATATAAATTATTTTAAAAATAATCAGTTTCTCGGTGTTGACTATAAATTAAACTATTTTAATACCACAGGAACAAATGATACACTTGATTATCTGATGGTTAAATTTAATCCATGGGTGGGTGCATTCGGTAATAAATGGCGTGTTATTGCCGGAGTTAATACTTATTATGACCAAAAAGATGTTAAATATTATTTCTATCCGAGATTGAGTTTGCATTATAATGTAATAGATTATTTTTTAATACCATATTTTGAGTTAGATGGTAAATACCAAATTAATAACTATCAAAAAATTGCTTATGAGAATTTTTATATAACAAATAAATTAAACGTAAAACCAACCAATTATAACCGGCATATTGTTGGCGGTATTCGTGGTAACTTTAGCTCAAAAATATCTTTCAATTTCAATGCTTCATATTCTCAAATTAATAATAATTACTTTTTTGTTAATGATACATCATATTTATTAGAGAATAAGTTTAATGTAGTTTATTATGATGTTAAATTAACTACATTTTTAACTGAAATTTCATACAAGCAATCACAAAAAATTAATTTATTGCTTAAAGCTGAATTTTTTAATTATACTATGGATAAAGAAATTGAACCATGGCATAAACCAAAATTTAAAGTCAATTTCACATCACGATATGTGCTTAGAGATAAAATAATTGTTAATACCGATATTTATGCAATAAGCAGTCGTTATGCAAAAACATTTGATAATAATAATGATATTGTTAAAAAGGAACTATCAGGTATCTTTGACGTAAATTTAGGACTTGAATATCGTTATACAAAAGTACTATCAGCCTTTGTTAATTTCAACAATATTGGTGCAGTAAAATATTATCAATGGAATAATTATCCCTTACATAAATTTAATGTATTATTTGGTTTTACATACTCATTATAGGCAAGTCGTAACGCATTGATAATGATTATATTATATCTATGTTCCGAAATAAAAAATATTCGTAAAAAAGTATTAATTTAATGCTTATTTTTCATTAAAAAACCATTAAAATTTATTACATTTGCAAGTAAAAATTTTTAATAAAAAATCCTAAAAAAATAATTCGATTAATGCTCTACAACATTCACAAATTATTAATTCCCGGTTGAAATTTTAAGAAAATTTACTAATCAAAAAAATATTAAAATAAATTATAGATAGATGAGTGATATTGAAAAAGAAAAAAATAATCAACCTGATTATAAAGCTGATAGTATTCAGGTATTAGAAGGATTAGAAGCTGTCAGGAAACGCCCTGCAATGTATATTGGAGATACTGGTTCCCGCGGACTTCATCACCTTGTATATGAGGTTATTGACAATTCCATTGATGAGGCTATGGCCGGATATTGTCAAAATATCGAAGTTTTTATTAATGAGGACAATTCAATAACTGTTAAAGACGATGGTAGAGGTATTCCTATCGGATATCACGAAAAAGAAAAAAAAGGGGCACTTGAAGTTGTTATGACTGTGCTTCATGCAGGTGGAAAATTTAATAAAGATTCTTATAAGGTATCAGGAGGTTTGCATGGTGTAGGTGTTTCCTGTGTAAATGCATTATCGTCTCATCTTAAAGCCACAATTTATACAGATAATAAAATTTTTGTTCAAGAGTTTGAATTCGGAAAACCTCTCGACAAAGGTGAAGTAATTGGAACAACTCAAGAAACAGGTTCTGAAATTACTTTTAAACCGGACAATACAATTTTTACAACTTCAACTGTTTATAATTACGAAATTCTATCCGCTCGTCTTCGTGAGTTAGCTTTTCTTAATAAAGAAATACATCTTTCTTTAACAGATAAAAGAGAAACGTTAGAAAATGGTGATTACATGACTGATGTTTTCTACTCTAAAGAAGGTTTGAAAGAATTTGTTTCATTTTTAGACGAAACACGTGAAAAATTAATTGAAAATTCTATTTGTGCCGAAACTGAAAAAAATGGAACACCTGTTGAGATTGCAATGCAATATAATACATCTTTTTCCGAAAACGTTCATACCTATGTAAATAACATTAATACAATTGAAGGTGGTACTCATTTAACCGGATTTAGACGAGGACTAACAAGAACCTTAAAAAGTTTTGCCGATAAGTCAGGTATGCTTTCAAAATTAAAGTTTGATATTAATGGCGATGATTTTCGTGAAGGTTTAACAGCAGTGTTATCTGTTAAGGTCGCAGAACCTCAATTTGAAGGACAAACAAAAACAAAATTAGGAAACTCAGAAGTTAGTCTTGCTGTTGACCAAGCCGTAAGTGAAGTTTTAACAAATTATTTAGAAGAAAATCCTAAAGATGCTAAGCAAATAGTCCAAAAAGTAATTCTTGCTGCTACTGCTCGTCATGCTGCTCGTAAAGCCCGTGAATTAGTTCAACGCAAAAATGTTTTAACCGGTTCGGGCTTACCCGGAAAACTGTCTGATTGCTCTGAAAAAGACCCGTCATTATGCGAAGTTTTCCTTGTCGAAGGTGATTCTGCCGGCGGTACTGCTAAACAAGGTAGAGACAGAAAATTTCAAGCTATTCTTCCTCTTCGTGGTAAAATTCTGAATGTTGAAAAAGCTATGCAACATAGAGTGTTTGATAATGAAGAGATAAAAAATATTTTTACTGCTCTTGGCATTACTATTGGCACAGAGGAAGATAGTAAAGAAGCAAATCTCACCAAATTACGTTACCATAAAACTGTTATTATGACTGATGCTGATGTTGACGGCAGTCATATTGCAACTTTAATTATGACTTTATTTTTCCGTTATATGAAACCGGTTATTGAACAAGGTCATTTATATATAGCAACTCCTCCATTATATCTTATTAAAAAAGGGAATAAACAGAAATATTGCTGGAGTGAGGAAGAACGTAAACAAATAACAGAAGAGTTAACACAAGGAAGCGAAGCAGGTTTACATGTTCAACGATATAAAGGCCTTGGAGAAATGAATGCAGAACAGTTGTGGGCAACAACAATGAACCCTGAACAAAGAACTTTGCGACAAGTTACAATAGAAAATGCAATAGAAGCTGATAGAATTTTCTCAATGTTAATGGGTGATGATGTCCCGCCACGTCGTGAGTTTATTGAACGTCATGCTAAGTATGCAAAAATTGACGCATAGTAATATTAAAAATTTCAGATTTATGATTTTAGATTTACCCTGTTGAAACATCATTGTTAAATTTGTAACTTAAATCATATAATTACCTCGCTCTTTCGAATTTGCAAGAACTGAAGAAGGAAAAAATCTGCCGGATTTTAAAAATCCGGCAGATTTGTATAGCAAATATGTCTTATACATTGAATTATCAATTGCTATTAAATCTTACTATTTACAATATTAAGAATTTCCTTTTCAAGATTAATTGCTTCGTTTTCAATATCTTGTCCTTTGTCAATAATTTCTTTAGCAAATTTTTCATCATCAAGACCGGCGGCATTTATCTTAACATTAAGAAAAGCACCCATAACACCGGCACGAGCTGCAATTGCTCCTACCCCTGCATCAGTAACAGAATTTGGATTGCCAATTTCAGCCATTGCTTTAGTAACTTCCATTGAGTGGTAACAAAGATTCATTGTTTTGAAAGGCACTTCAGTCGCAAATTTTGTTGCATCTTGAATAGCCTTATTTCGTATTTGTTTTTCTTCATCAGTCTTTTTGGGTAATGAAAAAGCATTCATAATTTTATTAAAGGCATTTGTGTCTTCATCAACCATTTTAATAAGATCAACTTGATATTTTTTACCTTTCTCAGCCCAGTTTGAAAATTCTTCCCAACGCTCATCCCAACCTCTTTTGTGAGAAGAAAGATTTGCAACCATAGTAGACAATGCAGCACCAAGAGCACCCATATATGCTGAAATAGAACCACCACCGGGTGCAGGAGATTCTGATGCTGTTTCATTGGCAAAATCAGTTAAACTCATATTAACTAACTTGTCTTCTGTCATATCTTCTAAAATATACTCAATAATTTTTTTATCAGGATCGAAAGGATATAATTCATCTAACCCGAGAGATTTAACAGCAATTTTAATTATTTCGCGGTCAGAAATACCTGTTGAACGTTGTTGTTTACGTAAAAAATATTTACCTGCATCGAGCATTGCCTGCAAAGGTATAACTCCAACGAGTTCAGAGCCGGTAACACGAATGCCATGACTATTTGCAGAACGACACACTTCGTCAAAAGCAATATGTACAGGCGTTACAGAAATATCTGTTAAATTCATCGAAATTTGAGCAATTCCATATTCTTTAATAAACCAACCAATAGCTTTGGTTTTTTTTAATGTTCCTGGAATTCTAACAGGTTTGCCATTTTCATCCTTTACCGTTTTCCCATTGAGTTTTTTTATGCGTCCCGCTTCTCTAACATCAAAAGCAATAACATTAGCACGACGTGTTGATGTTGTGTTTAGATTAAAATTATAGGCAACAAGAAAATTACGAGCACTAATAGCAATAGCGCCTGTGTTTGGAATAAACTCAGAAGGTCCAAAATCAGGCTTCCATTCCGGTTTTGATAACTTATCTTTTAACCCCTCATATTCGCCAGAACGACAGTATGCTAAATTTCTGCGTTTTTCGGTGAAAGCAGCAAACTCATAGCAATAAACAGGTATGCCTAACTCCTCACCTACTCTTTTAGCAAGTTTATGAGCATATTTCACTGTTTCTTCCATTGTAATATTAGCAACAGGAACAAGAGGACAAACATCAGTTGCTCCAAAACGGGGATGAGCCCCATGGTGTTTACTCATATCTATTAATTCAGCAGCCTTTTTAATACTTCTAAATGCAGCCTCAATAACCTCATCAGGCGTGCCTACGAGAGTAACAACAGTGCGATTTGTAGCTTTTCCCGGGTCAACGTCAATTAGGCGAACACCTTCAACAGTTTCTATTTGGTCTGTTATTTGTTTAATAACGTTTTTGTCGTTCCCTTCGCTAAAATTCGGGACACATTCTATTAGTTGTTTCATATTGTAAATTGTTAAGACCTTCCAGAGTCTGAAAGACCTGGAAGAGTCGGATTAATTGCTAAATCTCTTGGAACTTGTTGTATCATAATCAAAAATCTAAACTCTAAAATCAAAATTATTGAACTTCACCATTTAAAATAACCAAGTCAATTAAGTCAGAGCCAAAAGAATAAGGCATAAACTCAATGGTTGGTATTTCTTTTGTAATAAAAACATTTGCGATTTTGCCACGTGCAATGCTGCCTAATTTATCGCTTACTCCCATTGCATAAGCAGTATTTATTGTAGTAGCATTAATTACTTCTTCAATAATCATTTTATAATTAATACACGCTAACGACATAATAAATTTCATATTTCCTGAAGGAGCTGACCCTGGATTAAAGTCAGAAGCAAGAGCTATGGGCAGACCGGCATTAATCATATTTCTAACAGGAGAACATTTCATGCCAAGAAAAAAAGCAGCACCGGGTAAAACAGTAGGCATTGTTTCTGAATTTTTTAATGCTTTAATTTCTTCATCACCAACATATTCGAGATGATCAACAGATAAAGCATTATACTTTACCCCTACTTGGATACCTCCGGAATAATCTAATTCATTTGCATGTATTTTAGCCCTTAATCCATATTTCATTCCGGTAAGTAAAATACGGTCGGTTTCTTCAACAGTAAAAAACCCTTTATCACAAAACACATCAATATAATCGGCTAATTCCTCAGCAGCGACAACCGGTATCATTTCATAAATAACTGTATTTACATATTCTGCTTGATTATTTTGAAACTCTGCAGGCACAGCATGAGCTCCTAAAAAAGTGGCTTTTATGGTTAGAGGTGTTGTTTCTTTTAATCGTTTAATAACACGAAGCATTTTCAACTCATCTTCGAGTGTTAAACCATATCCGCTTTTAATTTCAACTGCTCCGGTACCAAGCATTTTTATCT
>JAUVJB010000234.1 GCA_030592465.1 Bacteroidota bacterium
AAATACATCGTTATAATTATCACCATTAGGTGTAAAAACATTTGGTAATTCATAATATGTACAATTATCGACACAAACTTTATTTGATTTTTTACTTTCGTTGAGTGCTGAATCAATTGCTGTAACAGCATAACAACCGGCTATTGTTTCACGATGAATATAAGTTGTACTGTCGCCTGAGTTGTTGCTTGCTATTAATTCGAGTTCAGCATCAGCTAATTGAGAGTAGTAGATATTATATTTTATAATTTCATTTGCAGGTGAAGAGTTAGTCCAGTTCAAAATATTAAAAAAATTATCACAATCGCTGGTTACTTCTAATATTGGAGGCTCAGGTGCAACTGTATCAATAGGAATACCACAATTTTTTTGTGAGAAGTTAATAATTGGGTCAACAAATCCTTCAACATCGAAATTGCCAATGCTTTTAATTTTGTAACAGTATTTTGTTCCGTTAGATAGATTATCATCAATATAATAATCTGTGTAAGATATATCAAGAGAATCAAATTCTGAACTTGTATTATTTAGTTTATAAATAATGTAATGATTGTTTTGCCAAGGGACATTTTTTTCAAAGTTTAAAGTAAGTTGATTATCAGCTGGTTCAAAATCTAAAAATATCGATGAAGCAATCATTGGTGTGTCAATCAATCCTGAATTATTATGTATCTCAATTTTATATGAATATGGGAAATCAACAGTATTTATTAAAGTATCGGTAAAAGTGGTATCGTTAAATCCATAGTTAGTATGTATTAATGATAGATTTTTACCCCACAAGTCATTTGAACGATATATGAGATATTTGTAAGGTCCCGGAGCAAGAATAGTGTCTAATTCCGTAGGTTTTGCCCAAACTACATCAATAGAACCATTAACACTATCTGTGTAATTAACACTGACATTAGTAATTACAGGAATTCCTCTAACTAACTCTGTACAAGCCTCTTGCGATGCATAGCTTTTAGCTCCGTCAGGATAAACGGCAACAACCATATAGCAGTAATTATAACCTTGAGACAGACCTGTGCCGGTGTTATTGTCTAAATAATATGTGTTACTGTTTCCCTGTATATTTCCAATTAGAGAATAACCTGTATTTTCAGGAACTCCTGTTTCGCAAACGCCGGGAGTAAAACCTGTTTCAGTATTGCTTCTGTAAATTTCATATCCTGTTACTTGAGAACATTCGCAACTATCCCAATTCAATTCAACAGAGTTGTTGGTAGGACTTGTTTGTAAATTTTTTGGAGCAGGACCAATGACTTTAATATTAACATTTTGTTGATCAACGAGGTTAATTTCTCTGTTATCGTCTTGTGCTTTAAACAATGCCTGATATGGTTGTTCTCTAACATTTGAACAGTTTGTTTGCCAAGTAAGAGTGCCTGTTACACTACCTGTGTCAGATACTGTATTAAATACGGCAGGATTATCTATTTCAAATATACCTCCGGTTGCAGAAAGAGTAACAATATCATTATCAACATCATGTGCTGATACTTCAAAACTGACTATCGAATTTGCTTCAATACAAACCATTGGCAATGAGTCGATAACAGGAGGATTGTTATCAGAGTCGTAAACTTCGATTTGCATGTCTCTGACAATGTTGCCGATTTTAATACCTTTACGCCATTCTTCAATAAGAATAGCAACATTGTATATTCCGGCTTTTACAGGAGCATCCCAAATAAGATCACCGGTAATTGCATTTACATATATTGGTTTGTGACTTGATTCCGGAAAGGTATAACCTATTATGGGTTCACCGTTTTCGGCTGTACAAGTTGTTAGTTTGTATGAGATACTGTCACCGTCAGGGTCATAGGCAGCAGGGTTGTGAATAAATACTCTGCCAACAGCGGCTTTATCAACAGGTGGATTTAATAAAACAGGAGTGCTGTTAAATCCAAGTACAGGGTCTATTTTCATAATTGTTTTAATTGAGAAAACAACAGTAACAGAGTTTGGAATATTTACAACACCTTTATTCCTATTTGGATCTTCAACAACAATTTCGTAATTGCCCGGACCAGGGTATGTATGCCTCTCGACATATTTATTTCTGCGGTAAAAGTTAGGTAGGTCAACTAATTCACACCTTGGAACAATTGAATAAGTATTATCGCCCCATTGTATTTCTAAATGAGGTCTGTCAGCAGGATATTGTGGTGGTGTAAATGATGAATCCGGTTTTGTGTTTGTAAATGTGATAACAGTTATTTCAAAAGTAAAGTCTGAGATTTGTTTGTAAGTAATTTCCCCTGCTCTGTTATGAGTAGCTAAGCAAGTGAAAATTTGGAATAAAATGAAAATTGCTGTTAGTAAATTTTTTTTCATCTTGATATAATTTGTAATTCGTAATTGTCCACGAATTTCACGGATTACACGAATTTTTTTGTCCGTAAATCAATTAACAATTTATAATTTATTTCTCTGTGTCTCTCTGTGTACTCTGTGGTTTTATTAGTCCACGGATTTCACGGATTTTTTTTAGAATAAAATACAATTAAATTAAGCTGCAATTCTTAATTCCTAATTTTTTTATTTCTCGCCAAGTCGCTCTGTCGCAACATCGCTAAGTAATTAATCCGACTCTTCCAGGTTCTTCGAACTCCGGAAGGTCTCAACAATTGAACCATTTTACAATTAAACTTTAAACTATTTCCTTTTCTTTATTTAATTTTATTAAGATTAACAATTGCCTTATCGTTTTTGTTCTGTAATTGAAAACCTTGTTGATAATCAAGATATTTAAAAATTATTAAACTTGTCTGATCATTAAAGATGTCCATTAATATGGAGTTATTAATTGAAACAGTTTTAATTTTTTTTACTTTTTTATATTCGTAATATACCCATGTTGAGTTTTCGTTATATTTTATATCTTTTAAAATGAATTTTTTCTTATTCATTTTTTTATCATCAATAATTATGCTAAAGTTATCGCAGATGTATTTATTAATCAATTTTTCAGAATTTTTATTTTCATCATCTTTGGATAAGTTTAATTTTTTTCCATATTTTTTATTAATGACATTTTCAATGTCGTTTGTGAATATTTTTAATGATATATCAAAACTTTTTTTATCCTTATTATATTCAATGTTTGTAACTGTAAAATGTAAAGGGTGTAACATTCCTGCCCAAAAGAATATTGCAAATAATATATTTTTAAAAAGTAGCATAGTTGTTTATTACGTCATAAAGTTACAATAATATCATTTTTTTTTATAATATTTTAATTAATATTTTAGAATACTATTGTTCAACTAAAATAAAAAGGGTAAAGGCTAAAGACTAAAAAAATCAAAGTATAAAGTAAAAAAAATAATTTTGAAATACTTTTTACTTTACCCTTTAGCCTTTACCCTTTAGCCTTTACCCTTTAAAGGATTACTCATTTAAATTAAGAAATAACCATTAATTAGTGTGCATCCGTAAAGTCGTCATTACGATCCGCCAGCTGGCGGAGAAGTAATCTCAAATAAGTAACTAGTTAATAATCAGATTGCTTCGGTCGTTCCCTGTTAAATGTTGCTTCGCAATTTCACAGGGTAAACCTCCCTCGCAATGACGGCTATTATGATTGACTTTACGGATGCACACTAATTAGAATTATTGAATTACAATAGATTTAATTTTTAGTATTTCTTTATTATATATCTTTAAGTAATAAAACCCTCTATTAAAGTTTGAAACATCAATACTGCTTTTATAGTTTACAATGTCTTTAATTGTTTGTTTCATAACAGTTTGTCCGGTTATATTAATTAATTCGATAATAACATTTTGTTTTTTATTTGTGTTTAACTCAATATTTAATCTATCTTTTGCAGGATTCGGATAAATATTAACTGAAAATTTATTATTAAGATTATCAATTCCGCTATAAAAATCAATATAAACAGAGTCTGATGATGAACATTCGTTTTCGTCAGTTACATTTACACTATACCAAACAGATTGCTCTGAAGAAACATTAAAAGTTTGATTGGTTGAACCATCTTGCCATAAATAAGTAGTAAAATCAGGTCCTGCATCTAAAGTAATTGTATCAGGCTGTGAGGTATGAATGCTGTCTTCTCCCAAATCAATATCAGGATAACCATAATAATAAATTATATTCGACAGTGTGTCATTATTCTGATTAATGTTATAGATATGATAGTTATAAACTTTAAATGTGTATGACCCTTGAGTTGATATATCGACATGATTAGAAAATGTGTAAGGCAATGAGTTCAAAGGATAAAATGTTTGAGATAAAATAAAATCTTCGTTATCATAGAGTATCTCATTAATTTTATAACCCAATGTAATTATATCGCCTGAGAATAATGTGTCTGGTCCAAAATTAGAAATGTTTATCATAAGTTCTTCGTTGTCAGTAAGTTCGCAGGCACTGACAGGAGAGATGAAATTTGTAATACCTAAATCAAATATTCTATAATATGAGATAAATGTAGAATCGCTCGCATCACAGCCATGAGCATCTGTTACAATAACACTATACCATTTCGATATTTTTGTTTGAACAGGAAAAGTTTGATTGGTTGAACCATCT
>JAUVJB010000262.1 GCA_030592465.1 Bacteroidota bacterium
ATTGCTTCGGTCGTTCCTCCCTACTAATGACAACTACATTTTTTTATTGTCATTTATTTTTGTGGGCGACCGATTTCACGGGGGGCTTAACCCTCGCAATGACGATAAATATTGAGTTTTCGTTCAAGCACTATATATAATAACAATGTAACAATTATTTAGTCAAAAAGTAGAATGTTAAACTGTTTGCTAAATTATTAACTTAATTATAAAAATATAAACAAAAAATATGATAAACAATTAATGCTTTTTATATTTTTGCGTGATAATGTTTTTAGTTCGCAGTTAGTGTTTGTGCAAAAATTTTGTAACGTGCACTATACTTAACAGAGATAAAGATTTATTGTTGTGCAGATATATACAGACATAGAAAAATTTCATGCTGCCAATCCTGTGCTTACCATTGGTACTTTCGATGGTGTTCACCCGGGTCATGTTAAGGTAATAAATAATATGAAAAAAATTGCTGAACGTGTCAACGGCGAAACTGTATTGGTTACCTTCTACCCTCATCCGCGTTTTGTTATTAATTCTGATAAAAAACAAATAAAATTACTCACAACAATAGATGAAAAAAAAATATTGCTTGAAAAAGCAGGCATCAACCATCTGATTATTTATCCTTTTACAAAAGAATTTTCACAGTTAAGCTATATTGATTTTGTAAAAAATATTCTTGTAAGAAAACTACACATAGAACATCTCGTAATAGGTTACGACCATAAATTCGGGCACAATCGTGAAGGTTCATTTGAATATTTAAATCAATGTGCAAGTAAATACAATTTTAGTATTGAAAGAATTGAGGCTTTAAATGTAAACCATATTAACATCAGCTCAACAAAAATCAGAAATGCTTTAGAAAAAGGCGATATTATAACCGCAAATCAATATTTGGGATATAGCTATTCGGTTACAGGTAAAGTGGTAAGAGGTATAAGTTTAGGAAAACAACTTGGGTTTCCTACTGCAAATATTGACTATGATAAAGATAAACTAATTCCTGCAGATGGTATTTATGCTGCTAATGTAACTGTTGACAATAAAATTTATAAAGGAATGTTAAACAATGGCTCTCGACCAACAGTTAATGATGATGTCTCTGATATAACTTTTGAAGTAAATATTTTTGATTTTGATAAAGATATTTATAATAAAAACATAACCGTAATATTTAAACAACGCATAAGAGACGAAAAAAAATTTGAAAGCCTGTTAGCTTTAAGAAATCAAATAAAGATTGATAAAATAAATACTTTAAATATTTTTTAGGGTATGAAAAATTTGATGTAAAATTATTAAGTAATGTATGTAAAAAAATAATGCGTTAAATTAAAAAGACCCCGACAACATGTCTTCACCAGTGGTTTCCGGTAAAATACAAATCTCTATTTTTCTAATAGTCCTGAAAAAGCGATATATTATTCAATAAAATCAAACAGATATTTTTTTGCCCAAAGATTATTTACTCCCGACAAGTTCGTTAATATAACTGATGTAATTATTTTTTTGTGAATCAATCGAATAGCGGTCAACAACAGTTTTTCTGCCGGCTTCGCCCAATTCATTTCGTAAGTCTTTCGATTCAATTAAAGCAGAAAGTTTTTTAATCCATTGTTCGCTGGTTTCGGCAAGAAAACCGTTTACGCCATCATTAATAATATTTGTATTAACTCCTACCGGCGACATTATTGTCGGGATTTCCAAAGCCATATATTGCAATCCTTTAAACCCGCATTTCCCCTTTGCCCATTTGTCGTTTGGCAAAGGCATAATCCCTATATCAAATTCACACAGGTCTTCAATTTCAGAATCTAATTTCCATTGAGTAGCCTTAATATCTAAATCTTTAACAGAATATGGGAAGTCAACAATAAGTTTAAAATAAATTCTGTCGCCATATTTTTGTTTTACCTCTCGAAGCATTGGCAACGCTGTTTCAAAATGTTTTAATGTTGTGCTTGTGCCTGTCCATCCAATACAAATTGCATTATTTTTTTTATTGACATTTAATTTTTTATGATAATTAGTATCAATAGTTGTTGGGATAATTTTCACATTATCATTAAATTGTTTGGCATAATCTGCTAAATATTTGTTGCCTGCAAAAATCAAATCCGAATATTTAATTATTTTGGCTGTTTTCGATGGTTTTTTAAGCCATTTAAGGTTTTCGTTCCCCTCCGATACATCGTTCAGCCAGATAGCATCGTCAAAATCATAAATAATTTTTGCTTTTGAAAACGATATTAGTCTTTCAAAAATAGTTGAACCCAACATAAAGGCTTCGCGATAAACAAATATCACATCATAATTAGAAACACGAAAAACATCTTTAATTCGTTTAAAAAAACTCTTTGTCAGAATAATGAATTTTAAGAGATATTTCTTTTTGCTGTAAAATTTTTTGTCGTCTTTTTCTGAAATAATGTTAGAAAAAATTATTTCATACCCATTGTTTGATAAAAAATCCAAATATTGTTCAAAACGAAAACGCTGTCCAGGTGAACGTTCTTTTCTGTGTGGTACTATAAATAAAATTTTCTTCATTGTTATTTCAGTGTATCATAAATTTTAGCATATTTTTCAATTCCCATTTGCAAAGAGAAATTTTGTTTTGCCGAATTTATAATTTTTTCTTTAGAAATATTTAATTTCTCATCAATACATTCAATTATTTTATCAAATTCATTAATTGAAAAATTATTAGCAATCAATCCTGCTTGCGTTTTACTGATTATTTCGTCAATATCACCAACATTTGAATTACAAATAACAGGGATACCCATACCCATAATCTCTGCTAATTTTGTTGGCGATGATGCTTTTTTTGAGAAAACCGGTTTAATAAAAAATATTGATATATCGCTTAAGCTAATCAAACTTGGAACATTTTCTCTGTCAGCTTTTTGTATAATAATTTTATCTTGTGGTATAGAGTATTTTTTTGCTGTTTTTTTTATCAGATTAGAATCGTCAAGAGAAACAAACAAAAATTTGGCATTCTGTTTTTTAATTAATAGACGCTTAAAAAATATAAGCATCTCGTCAAGCATATACCAAGTTCCAATTGAGCCAAGATATGAAATAATAAAATCGTTTTCTGTAATTTTTAGCCTGTCTTTATAAAATTCAACCTTTGATTTTGAAATATTTGAAGGTGAAAATAAAGACAAATCAGCACAACAAGGTATCACTTCAATCGGAGGCTTACGATTTTTAAATTCTTTCCAATTATAAATAATGTTTCTACCAGCATTAGTCAAACTCACTGTATAGTCAGCTTTTCGTAAAAAAATATTTTCTTTTTGCTTAAAAAAATTATAAACCGTTCTATAAATAAAATTATTGGTATCCCAGATATTGCCATCAACTCGCTCATCAGCATAAAAACCTCTCATATCGAAAATAAATTTTACATTATGTTTATTTTTCATGTAAAGTCCTACAAAAGCAGCAATATAACTTCTGCAATGCACAATGTGGAATTGATTTTTTTTATAAATCTTTTTTGTTTTTAATATTAACTTTAAAATATCAAATAGAGTTGATATTATCGGAGGTCTTTTTGTATAATAAATCTTTTCCCACTTAATATTGTGTTTTCGAAGAAGTATTTCGATTCTTTCGTGATGTAAAGAATAATTTTTTCGTTTTTCAGCACTTAATATCGTAATATCAAAATTCTTTTTTTGCAAACCTGTTAAATATGGGATTACCTGCGATTGTCCCAATGGGTCTGTCATGCCATCGTATGATATATACAATATTTTTTTATTCATTGAAAAAATTTATACCTTACCAACCTTTTTATTATTGTTTATTGATTATTGAGTATTGTATAAAAACTCAAATATTACAATCTATGTACTTGGTGTTTCTGTTAACAAGCTGATAATAAGCTCTCAATGAATTTTAAATATCAGTCAGCTAACAGATAGCTCTCTTAGCAACTTTTTAAACTAAACTCATACA
>JAUVJB010000167.1 GCA_030592465.1 Bacteroidota bacterium
AAATTTTTTTTAAATAATATAGATGAAATTACCTCAAAATTAAGATTATTTCATTAATTACGGGGTAATATCAAACAAAATATGCTTGTAGTCGGTTGATTTTAAGACAGTTTGGATTTACTGAATATTCCTAAATAATATTATAAAACCTCGTAAGTTTTCAAAACCTACGAGGTTTGATTCTCAATCCCGTGTACTCGGGATTATTTTTTCGAATTACAAATAAATTTTTTAAAACTTATATCCAATTTCAAAATATAATGCTCTTCCCGGTCCTCCCGGTATATAAGGTATTCCTTTTCTTATATATTCAGGGTAATTATATTCAACATCCATTAGATTTTTTCCAATCAATGAGAAAATTAAATTTTCCTGAGGTATAAAGCTTAATTTTGCACTAATCAAAGTATATGAATCTATTGTATGATCACCTTCCGGCCATGTATTCCATGGAAATATTGCTTTATAATGAATTTCTCTCTCACTTATATATTGAAGATTTGCCGATATATTAACCTTTTTTACCGGTTTTATTGTAAAACCAAAATTTGCCAGGATAGGGGCGAAACATTTAAGGTCATTGTCATCAACATCTTTTCCCATTTTATATGACATATTTCCATGAAAATGCAAATAAGACGTTGGAACTCCTTGAAAAGACAGTTCAATACCCTGATATGTATTTCCTTTTTTATTTTCATAAATTGCTCCTTTTGTCCATGTCATACTACCTGTTCCAAATCCAACCTCACTGTTAAGGTTAGCGAGATCGAGAGAATCAAGTGTTCTTCTGCCTATTTCCTTATCTGTTTTTGTGACAAAGCCATTAATTCTTATTGAATAATTTGAAAATGAATAATCTATTCCAATATCCATTGTGTTGATTTTCTCCGGTTCAAGATCTTTTATACCTGCAAGAATATTTACAGTTCTTACATATTTTTCAAAGAAGCTCGGATTTCTAAAGCCCGAGCCATAGAGAATTTTAAAAGATAGTTTTTCTAAAGGAGAATAAACAATCCCAACATTCGGTATAAATGCTGTACCGGCTTGTTGATTAGAATTTAATCTGCTACCTGCAACAAAATTCAAATTATCCATTAAACCGATATTAGCCTGTGCAAAAAACCATACATCATTTGTATTTTTCTCACTTGCGAATGCATTTGCAGGTTTATCTTCAACCTGTGTAATTACATTATCTGTAAGTGGGTTCTGTGTTGAATCTGTATAGAAAAAATAGTAAGGGTCGGCATAAGAAGTTTCAAAACCACCTCCGCCTAAAAATGATATTTTTTCTGAGATTTGATAATTTAATTCTACCTGAGTTCCGGTTTTATTTCCCCCATAGTTCTGATCATCCGGATGATGTGGAGCGCGCAATACAGGAACATAAGCATTTACTCTTTCCTTTTTACTTATCTGGTCGTACCAGACAATACCGGTTAGTCCCAATTTATCATCCATAAGTAATTTATTATATTTCAGGTTAAATCCGTAACCCTGAAGTTTACGTTCTCCTGTAGAGCATAAAGTAGGAATTATACCGAATTTGTCTTTTTCATTATAAAAATAATTTGCATTTAGAGTTAGCCCTTTATAACCTAATGAAGTGAAAAAGTTTGTATAATCGTTCTCATAAGCATCAGGGTCATCGGGATAGTATCCTAATTGTCTGCTTCCGTTTGAATTTCCAAATAAAGAATTATTTAATGGATTTACATCATCTTCGTCCCATTCTACTTCTTTTTCATAGCCATCACTTTCATTAAATTCTCCGGCAAAGAACATATCAAGTCCTTTTGTTTTTTTCCCGAGTGAGAAACCGGCATTTTTTGTATTGAATTGTCCACCTTTAAAAGTCATTTGTGAGCCATCCATTTTTTCTCCGGTTTTAGTAATAATATTTATTACTCCTGCATAAGCATTAGAACCATAAAGAACACCACCGGGACCGCGAACAACTTCTATCCTTACGATTGATGATATTGGTATTTGTTCAAGATAATAACAGGAAACCACTTGGTCGTACAATGGCTGTCCATTTAACAATAAACTTGATTTGTTATTATAATGGCTTTGAAGTATTCCTCGAAATTGCACATCAGTATAACCATAATAAGTTTCCATTATTTCAATTCCCGGCAAAGTACTTAGTAGTTCATAAAGATTATCTATACCCATATCTGCAATTTGCTTTGAGGTATAAACATCAATAATACCGGGCGCTTTACTAATTGATTGAGCTTCTTTCGAAACAGTTACAACTGTTATATCCATCAATTCTTCTAATGTCATACTAAAGTAATCGGATTCAATGTCTGTCAGGATTAAATTTATTTCATTGGCACTAATTATTTTTATTTCTTTAATTTTTTTGTCTTTTAATTTAGAAAATTTAATAGTTCTCATAGTATCAGGTACCATTAACTTATATCTTCCTAAAGAATCAGTTATAGCAGATGCTTTAGTACCTATAACATTAACAATAATTCCTTTTATAGGTTCGCCTGTTTCAGCGTTAATAACTTTCCCTGTTATTTCGCGTTGTGCATATCCCATTGAAGTACAAAGGACTAAAGAAAACAATATAACTTAAAAATAAATAAATTTTGATGAAGTAGCTTTTTTCATGATTTCAAATTTTTAGTTTAACAATTAATATTATTTTAAAATAAATTACTAATAATTTGTTGCCGAATTTTCAAAACAATTGTGTCAGATTTATTTAATTCAAAGGTATAAAACTTTTATTAAGATTCAATTTTTTTTTACTGTATCAAGATTATTGAAAATAAAAGGAAACAGGGGAAAGTAATTTGTTTATTGATTAAGAGATATATTATATATTTCTCAATTTGTCATTAATTCGCTATCTATCAGCAAATAAAAATAATTTATATGACTGAAACATGACATATCTTAAAGATATGTCATGTTTTTTTATTAAAAAATACAATTTTTATCCTTAAACAGCGTAATTAAAGGAATATGTCTGCTGACATCATTTTTTAATTTTTACTTATGCAGTTTTTGACGGAGACAAACTTGAGCTGAAAAAGTTTAAGTAAATTTTTTTATACAAACTTGTATTATTGACTTTTATTTTAATGACAAAATTGTAATATCATCTTCAACATTTTCAAAGTCCTTATCATTCGTAACAATTTTAAAACAATTTTTCTTTGCTAATTCAACATAATAACTATCATTAAAATCTAACAATCCGATTTTTTCAATTAACTTATTAATCGGGATATCCGAAAACTCATCGTTTATCCTTTCTGAAACACCCAAAATTCTACTTTCAATTGAATTTAAAATTGTTTCACTTGTTGTTTTATATTGTGTTAAAGGACGGTAATCTTTTTTAAAATCTTTTTTCTCTTTCCCTTTCCAAATATTAAAATCTAAACGAATATATGTATTATAAAATTCCGAAAGAATTAGTGACGAAACATATATTTTAGCTTTTACATCTAAAATTTTACCAAAAAAATCAGAATATTTATCCACAACATATTGATTATAATTTCCTATTGGACAATATAAGTACATCCAAATATTGTTATCGAAAAAAAATTTATCGTTGGGTTTTGGGATATAATCTGTAATATTTATTTTATTCATCACCCAAAGCGTCTTTTATTATATTATCAATATTTTTTTTATCATGAAAATATTCTTTTGCTCTATCAGTAACTTTTTTGAGCAATAATTTATCTTCATTTAATATGTTAGAGAGCTTTAGATGTTTTTGTAAATACTTACTGGTATGTTTGCTGTATAGCTGACCAATAGCAGTATTTAAAAATGCCGTTGTTAATAAATTAATATTGTTAAAATTCAAATTTGCAATATAATCTTGAGTAAGAGCCTTGTCAATAATGTTAAATATTTTTTGTCCTGCATCAGAGGATACTGCAACATTTGAGCCAATTATTTCAAATATGTTTATATTTACTTCTTTCATTAAAAAATGTTTTGTTCGTTTAATTTGTCTTCTTTTGTGAAATAGTAATTATTATCAATATTAAATTCTAAATTTACAATTGTTCCAGGGAAACGATTTTGTAAATTTTTGGTAAAGATAACATTTTTTTTATCTTGTTGCCAAAATCCTTCTGCTGAAATAATTTGCAACTCACCTTTGTTATGTTTTAAAAACTCACGAATAAGTTTCAACCCAAGTCCTCCGGGGGTATTCCCAACTTTTGTGGTATTGTTTCCTTTCACTACCCATTCAATAGTTTCAATTCCGGAAAGACTTTGCTTTAAAAATTCATTTACATTAGTCTTTATGCTACGGCCAATATCTACAATAGTAAAATCAATACGAGGTGGTGATTTTTGAGGATAATATTGCCCACAAGAAAACACATATTCACTTGCTCCGTGACTTATTGAATTCTCAAATATTTCAAAAATGCTTTCATGTATTTTTTTCTTTAAATCAACAGACATTCTTGGAAAATCTTTTTTTGTAAGTAATTCTTCATCGAGATATATCTTAAAAAGACTTTGCTCATTAGATTGATACCTGCGATATTTAATTGTTGTATAGTTATAATCTTGCAAACGCCAACCTCCAAAATGTTGTAAAAATCCATTTTTACTAAAAACGGTTTCAATTTTTTTATCAAGATTAATAAACTCAACATTATTAATATTTTGGGTAATATTATGACAAATTGTTCCAAGAACCGCACAAAGATTTGCTTCAAACCATTTACAATTTTGAAAATCAAAAGTAATGGTATCAAAATTAACATCTTTTACTCTATTGAATATTTCTATGAGGCTATTTAAACCATCATAATCACTACAAACTTTATATGGTATATTAATTATCATATTTTCAAATATAAATAAAAATTTTGTAAATATTACTATTTATGAAAAAGGATATATTTTTTTGTACTTAGTGCCGGCACGAAAACCCGTAAAATTATAGTTGTGCTGTCATTTCGAACGAAGTGAGAAATCCCATTCAACTCATATACACTATGTTATGAGATTTCTCCTTTTAGTCGAAATGACAATATGGGCGTTTTCGTGCAAACACTACTTAAAAACATAGTTTATACTTTTATTTATGTCCCTGTTGACAAGGATTAACATTTCATGATTTTTTGATAAAATAACAAACTTAATAAAACTCCACAAGGACTTTCAAAATTTTTAAAAAGTTGAATTTTTTTTCTGATGGCACAGCAACCACTATGAATTTATTTTAATAAATAGATAGCTAAAAAAATTTTTTTTTAAAAAAAACTTTCATAACTTAGCAAAAAGTTTATAAAATTGAGTCCACTCTGAAATGTTTTTTTTGCCACAAAGACATAAAAACACAAAGGAACATAAAAGATAAAATGTTAAAAGTTAACTCTTTTAAAATCGTTGAGATTTATCGTTTTAGTGGTATTTTCTTTTATTTGACTTTTTCGGAGCGGATTCAAAAACACAAAAAATATTAAACCAATACTTATCCATAATCTCTCAGTGGATATAAAAAAAAGATGAGAGAACTTAAATTAATTAAATAAATAAATAATTATGAAAAACAAAACGATTTTAAAAACAACAGTAATGTTATTTGCTATTGCATTATTTTTTACAAGTTGTAGCGGAGGAACCAAAAAAGACAACGAAAAAGCAAAAGTAAAAGACAATGAAAAAGTTGAAGAATCTTCAACAACAAATGTAACAAAAGGCAAGATAAACGATGCTATGATAGTAGAAATCTCAGCACAGATGATGTATATTTCAACGATGAAATATGCTGAGGAGTTACAAAACAAAACTCCTGAAGAAATGGTTCAGATTAGCGAAAAAATGCAGAAAGACATGGAAGATATGTACAAAAAATTGGGAGTTACCGAGGATGAAATAGATGCTTATTCAGATGAAATGGGAGAAAAATGGGAGAAAAATCCTACGATGGCTTTGAAAATAAGCTCACAGATAGCTACCAGAACAGCTGAGTTACAAAAAGAAGGAAAGTAAAAAACGACGAGGCGACTGAGCAAGTAGGCGAGATTGCGACTTTGCGTCTTTGCGTGAAACAGAAAGAAATAACATTGCGACTTTGCGTCTTTGCGTGAAACAGAAAGAAATAATATTGCGACTTTGAGTGAAACAGAAAAAATATTATACAGATAACTATCTATAATCTCTCAGTAGATATAAAAAAAGATGAGAGACCGGTAAATAAATTAAAATTAATATATATGATAAGAAACAGAATTATTCAAAAAATAATAGAAATATTATTTCCTAAAAAAGAGGAAGCATCTTCGGTAGAAACAGAAGAAGCACCTTCAGTAGAAACAACTGTAACAAAAGGCAAAATAAACAATGCTTTGTTAATGGAAATTTCAACACAAATGATGGGTATTTCAAATAAATATGAAAAGGATATGGAAAATAAAACGCCGGGAGAAATAGCTCAGATTAGTGCAAAAATAGCTAAGGAAATGAATGAGGTGTACGAAAAATTCGGAATTACAGAGGCTGAAATAGAGGCTTATTCAGAAAAAAACGGATAATTATCCATAATCTCTCAGTGGATATAAAAAATGATGAGAGAATAATCAATTAATTTTAATTAATAAAAATTTATGAAAAACAAAACTATTTTAAAAGTAACAACAATGTTTGCAATTGCATTGTTTTTTGTTTGTGCTACTCCAAAAGCAAATGCACAGGTAGCAGGAGCTGCATCAAGTGAGGCAAAATCTTTGGCTAAAAAAGCTC
>JAUVJB010000054.1 GCA_030592465.1 Bacteroidota bacterium
ATACTGAAATTGAAAATAATATTTTATGGAATATCAAAAAAGTAAAAGGAAATAAATTAACAATCCGTGTTCATCCTTATATTGCTTCTCATTTAACTAAAGGAATATTCTCAACTAGAGTTAAATGGTGTTTTATGTTTAAAAAAAGAATTAAAATTATTCCAATGTCTTCTTATTCTTATTTAGAATATCATTTTTTTAATAAGAATACTGAAATCCCTGTATTATAAATCATTACAATATTTTTTTATTTTCTAAAAAATTATTCGTACAATTTGTTTTATTTAAAATTCTATATATTTTTATTAAATTTGTAAAAATATTTGTACACCGCTCTTTCGGATTTGCAATCCGAAAGAGCGGTAATAATATAAATGATTAAATATCAACTGAATACAAAAATTTAAACAGATGAAAAAATATTTTGTAACAATTTTGTTAATAGTCGTTACTGCTATTACGGTTAATTCTCAAATATTACAACCTGTTAAATGGAAATTTTCAAGAAATAATATTGATGGAAAAAATTATGAATTAGTTTTTAGAGCTGCAATTGATAATGGTTGGCATTTATATTCAATCAATTTACCAAAGGGTAATATTGCAGTACCAACGTCAATAAATTTTGAAAAATCAACTAACTTTAAACTTGATAGTTCTGTTATTGAAGTTACTAAACCAATTGTTGTGTTTGATAAACAATTAGGAGTACAAACTAAATATTTTAGTAATCAGGCAATATTTAGACAGAAAATTAAAGTTTTGACAGATAAACCATTTAAGGTTAAAGGCTATATCGAATTTATGAGTTGTGATAATAGTCAATGTCTGCCACCTGCCGAAGCTGATTTTGAATTTGATTTTAATAAAAATACACAAATAAAAAAAAAAGAAATTAAACCTGCATCAAAGGTTGAGTTTAAAGCAAAATCGCCAATAGACTTAACTAATAAATCATTATGGGTGTTTTTTCTGGTATCATTTTTAGCAGGATTGGCAGCTATTTTAACCCCATGTGTTTTTCCCATGATACCTATGACAGTTAGTTTTTTTATGCATGAAAATGAAAAAAAAAGAAAAGCAAAAACACAGGCATTATTTTTTGGTTTCTCAATTATTGCAATTTATACAATTATTGGAACATTAGTTGCTGTTACCTTAGGTGCAAATTTTGCCAATTGGCTTAGCACACATTGGTTGCCAAATATTTTATTTTTCTTAATATTTTTTGTCTTTGCAGCATCATTTTTTGGTATGTTTGAAATTACTTTGCCAAGTTGGGTTGTAAATAAATCTGACCAAAAAGCGGATAAAGGCGGTTACACAGGAGCATTTTTTATGGCGTTTACTTTAGTTCTCGTTTCATTTTCGTGCACAGGACCAATAGTAGGAGCCATTTTGGTTGCATCTGCCGGAGGACAGGTGCTTCAGCCAATAGTTGGTATGTTTGGTTTTTCATTAGCTTTTTCTTTACCATTTACATTATTTGCTATTTTCCCCTCATGGTTAAGCAGTTTGCCAAAATCGGGCGGATGGCTGAATTCCGTTAAAGTTGTTTTAGGTTTCATTGAATTAGCTCTTGGTTTAAAATTTTTAAGCATAGCAGATCAAACTTATCACTGGGGAATACTTGATAGAGAAGTTTATCTTTCAATTTGGATAGTAATTTTTATTCTGATGGGTTTCTACTTATTAGGGAAAATAAAATTTGCACATGATAGTGATGTGCCGTTTGTTACTGTACCACGTCTTACATTAGCGATTATTACTTTTTCATTTGTTGTTTATCTAATACCCGGAATGGTTGGAGCGCCTTTAAAAGGCTTGTCAGGATATTTACCACCGTTAAGTACTCATGATTTTGATTTACATGCTATTATACGTGAAAATTCAGGTGCATATTATACAGGAAAGAATAAAGAAACGTGTGAGAAACCTAAATATGCAGATTTTTTTCATATTGCTCATGGTTTAGAAGGGTATTTTGATTATGAACAAGGTCTGGCATGTGCAAAAGAAATGAATAAACCAATTTTTCTTGATTTTACAGGTCATGGATGTGTTAACTGCAGAGAAATGGAAGCTAATGTTTGGGCAGACCACAGAGTATTGAAGCGTTTACGCGAAAATTTTGTTATTATTGCTTTATATGTAGATGATAAAACAAAATTACCAAAATCTGATTGGGTAACTTCATCTTTTGATGGTAAAATAAAAAAGACTATTGGTAAAAAATATGCTGACTTTCAAATCTCAAGGTTTCATGTAAATGCTCAGCCTTATTATGTTTTGTTAGATGAAAACGGTAATTTATTAGTGAATCCACGAGCTTATAACTTGGATGTTGATGGTTTTATTGACTTTTTAGACAGAGGGTTAAATGAGTTTAAAAAAAGTCATAAAAATGATTAAGTAATCAAAATAAATGTTATACAGCATTTTTTAATATGAGATATATCAAAAAAAAGATGATATATCTCATGTTTTATTTAACTATCTTTTATAACTCTTCTATATCTTAAATACAAAAAAATATTTACTTTTAAGGCACAATAAATTGAATATGAATATAAAAAGATTAATAATATTTTTTTTGTTTATGTCTCTGTTTTTTATGCTTAAAGCAGAGAAACAAAACGATTTATTTATAAAAGTAGATTCTTTAACTCAATCATATAATCTTAATAATAATTTTTATTTTTTTGAAGATAAAAGCTCTTCATTAACAATTGACAGTATAATTTCTCCTGATTTTCAATCTAATTTTAAAATTTGTGAGAAATCAAATTTGAATTTTGGTTATACAAATTCATCATTATGGTTTAGAATTAATATTAAAAATGTTAGTGATTATAATAAAAAATTATTATTGGAAATTGCAAACCCGAAAATTCAAGATATTGATTTTTACGAGTTTAATAATACTTCATTAATTTGTCATATTAAAGCAGGTACTAATTATTCTTTTTATAAAAGGAAAGTTAAATGCGGAAGACCTGTTTTTATTCTTCACTTAAAGCCAAACAATACTTATTCTTATTTCATAAAAATTAAAAATAATCTTTCAACTCAAGTACCTGTATCACTTAAGACACAAGCTCAATTAAATGAAGAAAACAGCAAAAGTTTATTTTTAAACGGCATGTATTATGGTGTGATGTTTGTGCTGTTTATTTTTGCTTTAATTTTTTATTTATTTGGTAAAGATTTTTCATTTTTAACATTCTCAATTTATACTATTATTACTATTTTATTCCTTTTAAATTTAGATGGGTTATTGTTTCAATATTTATGGCAATCGGCTTGTTTGTGGAATGATTATTCATCTCTTTTTTTACAAGGTGCTGTGATTATTTTTATGGCTTTGTTTTCAAAGTCGATATTAAGTTCAAGCTCAAAAGTTATTAAAGGAAATTTATCATTTTACTTTGTTTTAATTTTAACATTAACAACATTATCGTTATCAATTTATCAGCCTTTTTTAAAATTTAGTACAAAGGCTATTGATATATTGTTAATAGTTGCACCAATTATTTGCTTAATAAATTATTTTAAAGTATTTAATAAAAAAAATGCACATTTTATATATTACATAATATTTTTTTCTTTATTTATTTTTATAGTTTCATTTGCTGTAATACATAATTTCGGATTAATAGGTAATAACTATTTCACAATAAATGCTTTAAAAATTGCTTTTTTTATTCATATATTATTGACATTCTTAATTAGCATTAATAAATATCTGAACTTAAATTTATTACCTTTTTACAATAATATTCGTAAAAACATATACGAAGAACTCGAAACACAAAACGAAGCGTTACAAACGCAAAACGAAGAGTTAGAAGCTCAAGAAGAAGAACTTTGCACACAACAAGAATTATTAAAAGCTAATAATATTGAACTTGAGAAATTCAAATTAGCGGTTAGTAAGACTAATAATTTAATATATATATTTGATCCGCAAGGTGATTTGCTATGGTATAATGCATCGTTTAGTAGTTTATTGGAAAAACCGATTAAGGACTTTAAAGGTTCCAATAAAATTAATATTTGTGATATTAGTTATAATAAGAATATTAAAAAAATTTTAAGGAATTGTGTTGAAAATAAAAAAAATATTACTTATGAAACAACCGCGAAAAAAAATGGCATTGAGTTATGTTATCAAACAACATTAACTCCTATTATTGGTGATGACAATAACATAAAAAGTTTAATTGCTATTGATACTGATATTACAAAATTGAAAGAGTATGAGAAAGAGGTACAACAACAGAAACAAAATTTAGAGACACAGAAAAATTTAGCAGTATATAGAAGAAATGCTATTGAAGCTCAAAAAAATGAGATTACTGACAGTCTTAATTATGCACAACGAATACAAGAAGCAATTTTTCCTAAAACTAAAAAATTATTTACAGTCTTTGATGGTTTTGTTATCTTACAACCTAAAGATATTGTTAGTGGTGATTTTTATTGGTATCACCACATTAAAGGGAAATATATTATTATTGGAGTTGATTGTACAGGACATGGTGTTCCCGGTGCTTTTATGTCAATTGTCGGGACTTATTTATTAAATGATATTGTTATACATAATCAGGTTATTGATCCTGCAAAAATTCTTAAATTATTAAATAGAAAAGTTAAGATTGCATTAAAAGTTGAAGACCCTACGGTTTATACAAACGACGGCATGGACATTTCTGTTTGTGTTATTGATAAAGAAAACGACACTTTAGAATATGCAGGGGCTTTGCGTCCATTATATCTTTTTACCAGCAACAAGTTTATTGAGGTAAAAGGTGATAAAATATCTATTACAAGTAATATTACTAATCAGGTTATTAGTTCATTTACTACTCACACGATTAAAATTAAAAAAGGAGATGTCTTTTATGTCTTTTCTGATGGTATAATTGATCAATTTGGTGGAGAGAACAATAAAAAATTCCTATCTAAAAGGTTTCAACAAGTTCTTAAAGATATCTATTTTATGGATATGAAAGAGCAAAAACAAATTATTATTGATAATTTTAATGAATGGAAAGGTAATAATGAGCAAGTAGATGATGTTTTTGTTTTAGGGGTTAGATATTAGTATAATTGTATCCTTTCAAAATATACTTAAAACGGTTACTATTTTAACATTTGAAAACTATTGAAATTTATTTCCGCCATCTGGCGGAGTAAAGATTTAAACCGTTTGCAGTATATTAATATACCAATTCTAACTCACCTTTTTCAAATTTCTTATATTGTTGTGATAAATAAGCTAATAACCGGCTGAATGTTGATACGGCAGAACTTGTCTCGTCCGATATTTTTTCTTTTTTTAATCTTAATATTAATATTGCATATAAGACGTTTAAGCATATTTCAATATCGTTTATTGTTTTGTCATGTGATTTTTGCTTAAATTCATTAATATTACTTACTGCTTGCAAATAAAACTGTTGGTATTTGTTATGTTCATCTGATTTTAATAATGCAGAGTGAAATTTATGTAAATCAGTAATAATATTGTTAATAAATTGAAAATGACCTTTTTCTTTTATTCCTTCTTCAATCATCATTTGAATTAAACCAACATACCAATTTTTTATCTCGGTTAGTGTATTTTTGTTTTGATTAAATTGTGTGATGATTTTTTTATCAATAATATCAATATCAAAGTTACATGCTCTTATTAAATCTTCAATTTGCCACATGTATAAAATATATTCGGCAATGTTATTTTTCTTTTTTTCTTTAGCAATAATCATTTTTGGGTTTAGTTAGTCCTTGCACGAAAGCTCAATATTTATCGTCATTGCGAGGAGGAACGACGAAGCAATCTTCTGATTTACAGATTGCTTTTCCGATGTTCAGGGATTCGTAATGATGAATAATAATAAATGAGTTAGTTTTCGTGTAAACATTAGTTATAGATTTTTTAAATTATTAATCTCAAATGTCTTGATATACCAACTATTTTTTGAATATTGTCTATTAGATATTTAGGCGTTTATTAATAAAATTTTAGATACATCAGAAAAATGAAAATAAAGAGTTAGTAATTTAAATTAATATTTTTAATTTACCAGCTGCCACCGGCACCGCCACCGCCAAAACTTCCGCCGCCAAAACCACCAAACCCGCCGCCAAAACTTCCGCTGCCTGATGAGAAATCGCCAAAGCTTCCACTATTTGAACCAGACCCCATCATGCCGAGTAACATCCAGAAAGGAAGATTGTGTCCCATTGATTGGTGCTTGCCTGAACGACCAAAAATAACGAAAAAGATTACAATGAAAATAAATAGTATTGGCAGTCCTGTAGATTTTTTTCGTGTCGCTTTATTATATTGTGTAGCTGTAAATTCCCCTTTCGTTAGAGATATCAATGTTTTGGTGGCAGCGTCTAATCCTAAGTAATATTCGCTTTTTTTAAATAAAGGTATTATATCATGTTCAACAATTCGTTTTGCCGTAGCATCAGGAACAACACCTTCGAGACCATATCCCGGGGCAATAAATACCTCTCCGCGTTCTTGCCTTGTCTTAGGTTTAACAAGAATTACTATCCCGTTGTCAGAGCCTTTTTGTCCAACTCCCCATTTTTCACCAAGTCGAAATGAGTAATCAGCTTTATCACCGTTTAAGCTTTTTACTGTTACTATGGTTATTTGTGTTGAAGTTTCGTTATTGAATGTTACTAATTTATTCTCTAACGCTTGGTTTTCTCTATCAGTTAATATATTAGCAAAGTCATTAACTAATCGTGGTGGATTAGGTCTGTCAGGGATATCTTGTGCAAAACTGTTAAAGTTAAACAAGAATAAACCTATAAGTAAAATAATTTTTGATAGTTTCATTTGTTTATGTTTTTTGTAGTTGGTTAATATTTAGTTATTTATCCCGAGTACTCGGGATTAGTCATTAATAGCCTGCCCCGTAGCGAAGTTTATCCGTCAGCTGGCGGAAGGAACGACTGTACTGGGCGTATCAGGGTCATTGATGATTATTTGGCTTTGCCGCCTGCTCTGTTCACCCCGTGAAATTGCGAAGCAATATTTTTACCTCGTTCTTTCAGATTTATAATCCGAAAGAACATGAGGAAGAACGTCCGTACCGAGGCATATTAGGATCATTACTTTTTACTTTTATCTTTAATTATTCCTTTCCCGAAAAAATTGGAAAAAGTTATGTGTCCAAATTAAATCAAAAAATTTAAAATCTAAAATCTAAAATCTAAAATCTAAAATATAAATTGTCTTTAGTCATAGCCTGCCACGACACTTCAAACCTTAAACTTTAAACCCTTGTTATTCGTGTTATCATAAAATTTAATTCTTACTGTTGTGTTAATATTGAAATCTAATAATTCACAAATTTTACCTTTATTTATTGCAATTTCTAACAAATTTAATGAATTAAAAATTGCCAGTAGTTCTCCTATTGGTGTTTCATTATAAGTTTTGTTAATCTTACTAATCTTATTACTATTACTTTTAATAAGTATTTCGAATTTTTTATTTTCACCTACTTTATAAAATAAATCTCGGGAAATATTTGTAATAGCATTTTCATAAGAATCAATATAAATGATACTACCGGTAATAATATTCTCATCAACAGCCGGCATAATAGGAATTTGTTGAGATAATTTGGTTATCTCCTTACCCAACTCCATTATATTTTTCCCTTTAACCAAATCACAAGCTGTCTTAGTAAAAACTGACAGCTCGGGAAACGTTAACAAATCATCATTATTATTATTAATCTTAACAATAATCTCAGGTTTTTTATCAAACATTAAACCAAACATACCATTTGCAGAACCAATAAAATAATGTCCCTCAGTTTTTAGTACAATATAAGGACTTTTATTGTTACTTTCGCTATTTACACCTATAATATGAATTGTGCCCTTAGGATAATGACTATATGAATTACGCAGGATAAAAGCTGCCTGTGCAACATTATATGTTTGTATTTGATGTGTAATGTCAATAATAGTAACATTCGGGCACTCACTTATAATTGCTCCTTTAACTGCTCCAACATAAAAATCGTTAGACTTCCAATCGGTTGTTAGTGTGATTATTGACATTAATTTTTTTTTTTATAAAGATATACTATTTATTTTTTTAAATTTAATGATAATTGATTAAATTTAATTTCTAATTAATGCGCATCTATAAAGTCAATAATAATAGCCGTCATTGCTTCTCCGCCAACTGGAGGTTATTGCAATGAGGATTTTGTGGATAAACACTAATTAATACAAAGCCCAACAAACAAAATTTTACATTTGTAAGCTGTTAAGTATAAAATGTCAAAATTAACAAATATTAAATAAAAAAGTATGGTAGAAAGAATAATATATTTTGAAACTATGGAGCCGATAGATTTTTTTGGAGTAAACAATTCAAACATTGATTTATTAAGGACAAAATTTTCTAAAATTAAGATTATTGCCCGAGGCCATGAAATGAAACTGATTGGTGATGAAAATGAAATACAAAAATTTGAAGAAAAATTTGACTTGCTTATTCAACATCTCGAAAAATATAATAATTTATCAAATTCTGATATTGAGAGAATAATAAATAATAATGTTGAGAAAAAAGTCATTTCTAAAAACAATGACGATATTTTAGTATTTGGCAATAATGGTAAACCAATAAAAGCTATCACTGCCAATCAAAAAGTTATGGTTGAAAAATATAACGACAATGATTTGGTCTTTGCTATTGGTCCTGCCGGTTCGGGTAAGACATATACAGCTATTGCAATGGCAGTAAGAGCATTAAAAAACAAAGAAGTGAAACGAATAATATTAAGTCGCCCTGCAGTTGAAGCCGGTGAACGTCTCGGTTTTTTACCCGGTGATATTAAAGAAAAAATTGACCCTTATCTTCAACCGTTATATGATGCTTTGTTTGATATGCTGCCTCCACGAAAATTAGAGAGTTACATTAAAGATGGCATTATACAAATTGCTCCTTTGGCATTTATGAGAGGACGAACTCTCGACAATGCTTTTGTAATATTAGACGAAGCTCAAAACACAACATTAAATCAGTTAAAGATGTTTCTTACACGTATGGGTAAATTTTCAAAATTTACTGTTACAGGCGATATCACACAAATTGATTTACCACGCAAACGTGATTCGGGATTAATTCAGGCAATTAATATTTTAAAAGATATTAAAGGTATAGCAATAGTGTATCTCGATTCAACAGATATTATTCGCCATAGACTTGTAAAATCAATTGTTGAAGCTTACGAAAAATCGAATATTAAGTAAATTAAAATTTTTTGTGAGAAAATATGACATATCTTGAAGTTATGGCTTATAGAAGAAACAAGAAACCAACCTGAAATAATTTAAAATAAATTCGATTAATATTAACTAATTAGTTAACTTTGTCGAATGGAAAGGAAAATTATTTTTTTTGGAAATTATTTTTCGAAGTTCTATGAAAAACAGAATAATAAGACAAGGGATAAGATAGATTATGTGATTGACATTATTAGATTTATTGAAAGAGTTCTAATTCAATTTCTAAAACATATTGAAGGAACGGATAGTTTATATGAAATTAGAGTATCAACGACTTTTAAACAGATTAGAATATTCTGTTTTTTCGATGAAGGACAGGTAGTTGTGTTAACAAATTGTTTTGTAAAAAAGACACAGAAAACACCAAAAAAAGAATTAGAATTAGCCATAAAATTAAAGAAAAATTATTTTAGAACAAAAACGAAAGGAGCTTAAATATGAATACTATAACAACGTTTGAAGAACATTTAGACAAATATCACGGAAAACAAGGGACAGAAAGCCGTGCACAATTTGATGCTAATTCATTGGCTTTCAGACTCGGTGTAATGCTGCAGGAAGCCAGAAAAGAAGCAAAATTAACACAAGAAGAATTAGCTGAAAGGACAGGGACAAAGAAAAGTTATATTTCTAGAATTGAAAACGGAAGAAGCGATATTCAATTATCAACATTTTATAAATTGATAGAATTTGGATTAGGTAAATCATTGAACATCAGTATAGGATAAGGAATTACAAGCCATAATAAAAGCTATATTTAATGCGGGGTTCAGTGATAATTTTAAAGTAAATGAATATTAATAAACAACTTGAGTTTGAAAGTGAAGTGCCTCAAAATCCCGCACTATGCGTAGCAAAATCGTCATAACAAAAAAACAGATTTTTTACAGCTTATCAGTATATGCCGATAATAAAACAGTAGAAAAACTTATATTACGAAAAACATATTAAAAATATTAAGCCGTATTGTTCACAATAGGGTTTTGATATATATTGAATATAAACGTTACCTGCAAGCGAAGCAAACAAATATGCGGTGAATAAATAGATAATTTCATTAAAAAATGCGGTGAATATTGTGTAATGCGGTGAATAATTTATATATTTGTCGCAAATCTTGCGGAAAATGAAAATTTATATACATCAACAAAAAGAATGGCCAAATTTCATTTGGGATAATACTCAAATATTGAAATTATTAGGTAATGTTAGAAATCTACAGGGCAAATTGATGGGGAAAATGGAAACCTTGGGTTTTGATTTAAGAAAAGAGGCAGTTCTTGATACTTTGACGTTAGATGTATTGAAATCAACAGAAATTGAAGGAGAGTATTTAAATCCGGAGCAGGTTCGTTCTTCAATTGCAAGAAGATTAGGAATCGAAATAGCCGGTTCTGTAGAATCTGATAAAAATGTTGATGGAATGGTTGATATGATGCTTGACGCTACAGAAAATTATAATAAACCATTAACCGAAGAAAGATTATTTGATTGGCACTCAGCATTGTTTCCGGCAGGAAGAAGCGGAATGTATAAGATAACAGTAGCGAATTGGAGAAATGACAAAGGCGGACCAATGCAAGTTGTTTCCGGAGCTATGGGGAAAGAGAAAGTTCATTTTGAAGCCCCGGAATCTTTATTAGTATCAAGCGAAATGAAGCAATTTCTTAATTGGTTTAATAATGAAAATCAATTAGATTTAGTTTTAAAGGCTGCAATTGCACATTTATGGTTTGTTACAATACATCCATTTGATGATGGAAATGGTAGAATATCAAGAGCCATAACAGATATGCTTTTAGCTCAATCTGATAAAAGTCAACAACGATTTTATAGTATGTCATCACAAATTCGGGTAGAAAGAAAGAAATATTATGAAATTTTAGAAAAAACTCAAAAAGGAAATCTTGATATAACAAAGTGGTTGCTTTGGTTTTTAGAGTGCTTGAATGATGCTTTCGTTTCAACAGAAGTAGTATTGTCAAAGGTGTTAAAGAAAGCAGAATTTTGGAATATTCATTCTAAAACATTAATTAATGAACGACAGAAAAAGATGCTTAATAATTTGTTAGATGGATTTGATGGTAAACTTACATCTTCAAAATGGGCGAAAATAACAAAATGTTCTAATGATACAGCATTAAGAGATATTCAAGATTTGATAAAAAAGAATATTTTGAAAAAGGAACAGGCAGGTGGACGAAGTACAAATTACAAATTAGTATAAAGTGCCGGCAGGTAACACGCAATATAAAAAATTAGACGGAAAGTGTTAAATATGAATAAATTAGCAATAAATAAACGATGTGGTAAATTGAAAGATTGGAGTTTTGAAATGCCAAACACCATGGTTCGGCGTAGGCTCTGCCTACGTCGTTTAACTACTTCACATGTTTTATTTAACTCTTGTGTAATATATTTTTTTTACATAATATCCGCAAGTGAATTTTTATTCGTTTACAGATAAAAAAATAAAAAGACATAGGCACAGTCTGCGCTCGTTGAAAATTAAGAGTAAATAATTTGTTAATTTTCTCAAAATTTATAAATTTACAAAGTAATATAAACTGTATCAATTAAAACATGTTTTTTGCTGCACATTTGTTTAACAAAAACAGATTTTTTGTAGCTTATCAGTATATGCCGATAGTAAAACGACAGAAAACTCATATTACGAAAAATATATTGAAAATAAACGGAATTGGCAGGTTATTTAATTGTTAAGGAATGTGTATAATTTTTAAATTAGAATAGAATATAAAATATGTTGAAAAACACAAATAAAATCAACCTGCAGGTTGAATTTTTGTAAAAATAAGTTGTATGTTTGCAATCGAAAGTATAGTAAAAGATAGTTTATACGCCGTTAAATATACAGATGAAATTGATGAATTTGAAAACAACGAATTTATTGAAGATGAAGAGCCTCAAGATGAATTTTGCAGAATATTTAACAATTGGCAAGATCCTGAATATCTGGACGGATTTTTCAACAAACACAAAAAAGACTTACAAAGCAAATTTTTCAACTTCATTTCAATAGAGGAAGCAATTAAAAAAACTATTGATGAAGCTTATGAATTTCAACAAGAAATATTATCAACAGCAGAGAATGGAAAAAAAGATTTTTTACAAAATTTACAAACACTGTTTAGACCTTTACATAAAAGTGAAGAATTTATATACCCCATTCCAAATTTTCAAAAAAGTAAGGCATATGGTTCTAGAAGAAGTTGGTTACGAATTTATGCAATAAGAATAGACAAAAATGTTTTTTTCATTACTGGCGGAGCAATAAAATTAACAAAAACGATGAATAAAAAGCACTTAAAAAAGGAGCTTAAAAAATTAGAAAAAGTAAAGCAATTTTTAATTTCAGAAAATATAATTGATAATGAGAGTATCGTAGATTTTTTAGAATTAGACTTGTAAGATTATGGCAAATTTAAATAAAATAAATAAATTGGCTTCAAACAGTTCCAAATGGAAAGAAGAAGCTCAAAAAAGAAAAGAAAATAGAGATTGGCAAAAACACTCGCAAAAAATTGCAATAAAAGTTTTAAAAGTCATTAGAGAAAAAGGCATAAAACAAAAGCAATTAGCTGAAATGATAGGTGTTTCTGCACAACAAATAAATAAAATTGTTAAAGGTAGCGAGAACTTAACTTTAATGACTATTGCCAAGCTTGAAAATGCTTTAAATATTGAATTGTTATTTACAAAAAATGAAAGTGTAATTATTCAAAAAGAATATATTCCTCAACCTGTATATTTTAATGTTTACAATAACACAAAAATTGTATCTCAGAAAACAGTTAAATATGAGAAAAAAAGTGAAATATATTTTGAAGATAGCATTTTTGAAAAAGTTGGATAAATTATGGAAAAGAAACAAAAAAATATATCAATTGGTTTTCAATTAAAAAAAATTACTACTGAGCAATTTGCTATCATTCAAGATGTTTATGATAAAACCAATCCTAAAATAGAAATGTCAATAGGATTAAAATTTGCTTTAGACAAAGAAAAAAAAATTATAGCATCATTTGTTAAAGTTCAATTTGAACAAAAAAAAGATCCTTTTTTAATAATTGAAATCGCCAATCATTTTGATATTGAAGATAATGCGTGGAAAAGTTTTAATAAAACAGAAACAGAGTTTATTATACCAAAGGGATTTGCATCTCATTTGGTAATGTTAACTATTGGAACATTGAGGGGAGCCTTACACTGCAAAACAGAAAACACAGAATATAATAATTTATTCCTTCCGACAATAAATGTAACAGAATTGATTAAAAATGATATTGAAATTAATTGAAGTCGACGGAAAACTACAACCCTGCCAAGCCCTCGCTGCAGCACGGTGTGCCGTGAATGCAATGAATGGCACAAAGAAAAGTTCTTTGAAAAAAAAAACATTGCAATGCTGTAAATAAGATGGAGGAATTTCTAAATTAGAGACGACCCTCCGCATACGCTTTACAG